>DAOOIT010000025.1 GCA_035384565.1 Planctomycetota bacterium
CCCTGTCAGGGCTGCCGCGGGGCGGTCTTGTTCCTATCCTATTTCGCTCCTTCGGAGCTCCCGCAGCCACCTACAATTCCGGCCCGCACCCCCCGCCACACCGATTGCTTGACACCCGCCCGCTCGATTGCTAGACTGCCCGGGGCCGGCGGCCCCTCGTGGGCGGCGCGTCCCCACGCCGTGTGTGGCGGGGCACGGACGCCTCGCCCACCGTCCAGAGATGAGGAGATCGGCGATGGACGAGCACCATGGACTGAATCGGCGCGAGTTCCTGGCAGTCGGGGCAGGGGCCGTGGCCGCGCTGGCCGCGCGGCCGGGCCTGGCCGCGCCCGACCCCCGCATCGTGGTCGCCCGCGGCGCGGCCAAGATGCCCGCCGACGAAGGGGCCTACACCCGCCTCAAAGCCGCCCTCGACAAGCTCGGCGGCTTCAAGGAGCTGGTGAGCGGCAAGAAGGCCCTCCTCAAGATCAACGGCACCGACAAGAGCTTCCAGGACGCCAACACCTCCGCCGCCATGACCGCCGCCGTCATCCGCGCCTGCAAGGAGAACGGCGCGAAGACGGTGAAGGTCATCGGCCAGGAGTGGGACGGCTACGACTGCAAGCGCGCCGACGGCCCGACGCTGCGCGAGGTGATCAAGGCCGCGGGCGCCGAACTCGAGGAACTCATCCATTGGTGGCTCCCCACCAAGCAATACGAGAACAAGGTGCCCACCACGGGCGGCTGGAAGGAGCTGTGGGTGGCCAAGGAAATCTTCGAGCCCGACGCCGTGCTCCTCAACATCCCCCGCCTCAAGACCCACGCCTTCACCATCTACACGGGCTGCGTGAAGAACTGCATCGGCCTCACGTGGCACATGTATGCCCACCACTGCACCAACGACCGCGACCCCAAGGCGGGCGCCAGCGACCAGCACCCCGCGCGCATCAAGGGCTGGGAAATGTTCCCCGGCAAGCTCGCGGGCGCCTACCACGAGGTCTACCGCAAGGCCGTGAAGCTCAACATCCTCGACGCGGGCGAGATGGTCTACGGCTGGGGCGGCCCCAAGCCCGAGCGCATCCGCCCCGTCGCCGCCAACGCCGTCATCGTGGGCACCGATGCCCTGGCCGTGGACGCCTATGGCTGCCAACTCCTCCACGAGCAGGAGCCCAAGCTCATCCCCACCGCGCTCGCCGACTGGACGCAGGGCGACAGCATCTACGTGAAGTCCAACGCCACCAAGGGCAACTACCTGGCCGAATGCCAGAAGCTCGGCGCCGGCCAGGGCGACCTCGCGAAGATCAAGATTGACGAGGTGAAGATTGACTAGGCGACGAGGGATGAATGGATGGGTGGGTGAATGGATGAATGGACAGGCGGCTTCCTCTGCCACCCATCCACCCATCCAATCCTCCATCCATCCCCTCCTAGTTCTCCTGCCGCTCGTGGCCCTCGGCTGCCTCCCCTGGACGGGCAAGCCGCCTGCGAGCCCTGTGACCATTCTCAAGAGCGCCGACGCCGCGCTGCCCGACATGGCCTTCGCCAACGTGGCCGACTGGCCGGGCGCGCGCCTCTTCGACTACATGAACGGCGCGGCCGAGGCCTACTTCAAACACGCCTTCGTCACTCTCGGCTCCGCCGAGACCAGGCTCGGCAAGACCGACGCGCGGGTGGAGCTATTCCAATTCAAGTCCGCCGCCAACGCCCGGGCGCTCTTCGACGAGAGCAACGACGGCAAGGGCCACCCGCTGGGCGCGGGGCTGGCCGGCACGTTCTGGGAGGGGCGCGAGATGGAGGCCCTCTTCCACCGCGGCCCCTACTTGTGCCGCCTCATCATCTACGGCTCCAGCCCCGAGGCCCACAAGCTTCTCACCACCCTCGCCGCCGCCATTGACAAGAGCCTCGAGTAGGACGTGCCTACTCGCACGCGGGACATCGGGGGCGGAGGCCCTTTCGCGGAAGGGCCTCCGCCCCCAGACCTCCACCGTCCGAAAGCTTCCGTGATGGGAAGACCCCCAAAGGGCCTCTTCGAACCCGCCAGAACGGCGGCCCCCGCCACGCCCTTCCTGAAGTGGGCGGGCGGAAAGGGGCAGCTTCTGGGCCAACTGACGCCGCTGCTGCCCGAGCGCTTCGCGCGCTACCTCGAGCCCTTCGTCGGCGGCGGGGCAATGTTCTTCCACCTGCACAGCCTCGGCCGGCTCGCGAGCGGCGCCCTCCTCAACGACGCCAACGCCGAGCTGATGAACTGCTATCGCGTGGTCCAGGACGCCGCTCTGTTGCCCGAGCTGATCGAGACGCTCCGCCGACACGCCGCCCGCGTCTCCGAGGCCGACTACTACTATCGCCTCCGCGCGTGGGACCGCGAGCCGGGCTTCGCCGAGCGGCGCGGCCCGGTCGAGCGGGCGGCCCGCACGATCTTCCTCAACCACGCCTGCTACAACGGGCTCTACCGGCTGAACCGCCGCGGGCAGTTCAACGTGCCCCACGGCAAGTGGAGCCGCCCGCCCCACGTCTTCGACGAGGCGAACCTGTGGGCCTGCCACCGCGCGCTCCAGGGCGCAAGAATGGGTTCAGATCTACATTCTACTCTCTTGCGGCGCATGCCAACTCCCGGTCCCATTGAAGTGTAGAATGTAGATCTGACCCCATCGGTGAACCCACCGGCAACCCCACCGCGCAAGCTCGGCAAGAAGAAGTGGCCAGTCAGTAGTTTGTGACCACCAGTTCCTCAACTATTCTCCTAGTGTGGGCTCTGCTGCCGATGGCCCGGAAGGCGGCGATTCGTTCCTTGCGAAAGCCTTTGTAGAGCATCTCTATGAACGCTGTTGCCGAGTTGCTCAACATCAACTGGCAACCTATTTTATCAAGCTCCCGGAAAACACTTGCTAAGTGCCTCTGATCACTCTCGTGAAATCCCCCACCGTTGTAGGTCGTGAAGGAGGACGTTGGGCTCGGGGGATCATAGGGGGGATCCAGGTAGACGAAATCGCCTGGCCGAGCAGCAGCAAGGCAAGCATCGAAGCTGCCCTCCATGAGGTTGGCACACTGTAGGGCGCTATGGCACGCCCAGAGATTATCCTCACGGAACACATGCGGTAGCCGGGTCGGCCTGCTATACGGTACATTGAACCACCCACTGCTGTTTACTCTGTAGAGGCCGTTGTAGCAGGTGTGATTCAGGAAGATTGTTCTCGCGGCGCGCTGTACGGGGGTGTTCTCTCGCAGGAAGGCAGGACAGCGGTCCAAGGCGCGTAGTCTGTAGTAGAATTCGGGCTCCATCGCTCGGCTAGAGTACTCCCGCAACAGGGCGACCAACTCCCCAACGTCTTGCTGGCTCTGGAGCACCCGGTAACAGTTCATCAACTCGGGGTTGAGGTCATTGAGAACCACGTTCCGCTTGAGTCGACCCAGATTCCTGAGATGGAAGAAGACGGCCCCGCTTCCGACAAACGGCTCGAAGTACCGCCCTATGCGTCCGGGAAAGAGCGGCTCAAGCTTCTCGATAAGCCTACCTTTGCCCCCCGCCCACTTGAGAAATGGCGTGGCTATCGCCTTGTCTGCGAGAAGAGAGATCGATGGGCCTCCGTTTCGGGGCAGTGCAGTCGTTGGCCTCGTGACGGCGGGCATTCTAACCTCCCCGCCTTGGACCGTCAAGCGAGCGCGCACCTCTCCTTGATTCTCTGGCAGTCTGGCGCTACCATCTTGTTACCTCGTCACTAGGGGGCGCACCGACAGCGCGTGTGCTATCTGCGTCAGCTGAGTGGGACTCCGAGCGGGAAGGAGCCATGAGCAAGTTCCTTGTATTTGCAGACGAAAGTGGGACATCAGCGGGAAGCCCATGCTACGCGATCGGTGCGCTCATCGTCCCATGGGAAGTCCAGAACGCCTTTGTGCTGGCCTTCGAGGTCCTCCGACAGCGACACGGAGTTGCTCATGAGCTCAAGTGGACTCGAGTCGGGTCAAGCCACGGGGCGATCAACTTCGTCCTCGATTGGATGGGCATTATCCAGCAGACGGATCTGACCTTCGGCATGATTGTGGTTCATAAAGGCCACTACCGACTATGGAGCCGCCCTGGGGCGGACAGGGAGGAGGCGTTCTACAAGACGTACACCCTGCTGATGAAGGACTTGGCGCGGAGGCGCCGGGGCGAGTTTGAGGTTTACATCGACCAGCGCGCCGATAGGTACGCCAAACACGACGAGGTGGTGGAGAAGGTCACGAACTACATGTTGGCCAAGGTCAGAGCTCGCGCCAAGATCATGCAGGTCATGAAATCTGACTCACGCCTCATGCCGGGCATCCAGATTGCCGATGTGCTGACTGGAGCCATCAATGCGAGCCATCGCGAGTTCCTGACGGAATCCGCTCTACTTGGCAAGGGCAAGCGGCTTCTTGTCAATCGACTCGCCATGATGCTCGGGTGGGATGCGCTCTGGTACGATACGATGCCCAACGCGCGCTTCAATATCTGGCACTTCCCAACAGAGTTCAGGGGGACTCCGGACACCCGGGCTGTCCGCTTTGGCCGGGATGTCCCGTACATCCGGCCACAGGATCTGACAGAGGAGTGATCACGGCCAGCACCTCCCTTCCGGAGCGGCCAAGCTCCCTACGACCCGTTGAGCGCCACCTCCTCGTTCACGACCTACACGGGCGCCGAGTTCCGCGCGCGCGACCAGGAGCGGCTGGCCGAGGCGTTCCGCGCGCTCGATGCCCGGGGCTGCCGCCTGCTCCTGAGCAATTCGGCCACGCCGCTCATCCGCCGCCTCTATCGCGGCTACCCGATGACCACCCTCCTTGCCGCCCGCGCCATCAGCTCGAAAGCCACCGGCCGCGGCAGGATTGAAGAACTCGCCATTCGGAACTATTGAAGCACACGTCGGGGAAGGCACCTTTCTTGCGAGGAAGGTGCCTTCCCCGCAACCCGTCCTCCAAAGAACTCCCGTGTTGGGCAGGGCTTTCGGGACGCTGCACAGGAGTTCTTGAGGAGGGGTGTGGGGAGGAACTTCTTGCAGGAAGTTCCTCCCCACGCGCCTCATTCCTCATCCGGCACGGCGACTTCGTCGCGCGCGAGGCGGATTTCCTGGGTCTGGCGGGCCACGTCCCAGCCGAGCACGGGGGCGAGGATTCCGGCGAGTTCGTGCAGGACGTCGGGCGTGGCGCGGCCGCGGAGGGCGATGGTGCTGCGGCGCACCACGAGGTCGGTGAGGTGCACCACCGCCTCGTCGCGCGCGATGCGCTCGATCTCGCCCACCGAGTAGTCGGGCAGCGTCTCCAGCGGAGTTTCGGCGCGGGCGTCGGCCCCCGCGAGATAGGCCTCGGCGTCGGTGCCGTAGCGGTGGAGCAGCATCGCCACGCGGGCGGGGCACACGCTCCGTTCCGCTGAGACACGGCGGACCCACGCCTCGCGCTCGGCGTCGGTGGCGGGGAAGCCTCGGCCGCCGCCGATGGGCGTGCGGTCGGTGGCGCATTGGCGCGGACGGCCGAGGTGGGCGAGCAGGCGGTCGGCCACCTGCTCGGCGAAGGCGCGGAACGTTGTCCACTTGCCGCCGATGAGGCAGTAGAGAGGGAAGGGCCGCGCGGCATCGGGCTCCAGCACCCGGAGGCTGTGGCCGCGCGAGATGATGGCGGTGACGCCCTTGCCGCTGGCCGGCAGCGGCCGCACGCCGCAGAAGACGTAGGCGATCTCGTCGCGGCGGATCTCGATGCCGGGGAACACGCGCCGCAGCGTGCCGAGCATGTAGGCGATCTCGCCCTCCTCGCAGCGGGCCGCGTCGGGGTCGTCCACCCGAATGTCCGTCGAGCCCATCAGCACCTTGTCCAGGAAGCGGAAGACGATGCACACGCGGCCGTCGGTGTGCTCGTAGTAGACCATGCGGTCGCCCAGGGCGTCGTAGAGCGGGCGGTTGGCGACGACCAGGTGCGAGCCCTTGGTGCCGCCCATGAAGCGCGTGGGCGCGCCGAGGGCCGCGTTGGTGAGGTCCACCCACGCGCCCGTGGCGTTGACGACGACTTGTGGGCGCACGGCGAACGTGCCGCCGCCCACCTCGTCGCGGAGCACCACGGCGCCGCCTTCGGCCCGCTCGGGCCGCACGTAGTTGAGCGCGTGGCAGCGCGGGTGGGCGGCCCCCGCGTCGCGGAGCAGCTCGATGCACAGGCGCTCGGCCTCCGAGACTTGCGCGTCCCAGTAGTGGGCCGCGCACACCAGGCTGGGGATGAGGCCGGGCAGCTCGCGCAGCGTGGCGGCCCGCGAGGTGAAGAAGTGGCGCGGCGTGCGCCGGTGCTTGCGGGTCACGAAGTCGTAGAACGTCAGGCCCAGCTTGACGAGGAGCGCCCCGCGGTCGCCGGGCCGCACATCGAACCCCAGGAAGATGAGCGCCGAGCGCAGCAGGCCGCCGAACCGCGAGAAGAGCGGAATCGTGGTCTTCAGCGGCGTGACGTAGTGCGGGGCGTTGTCGAGCAGGCGGTTGCGCTCGAGGAGCGACTCGCGCACGAGGCGGAACTCGCGGTTCTCGAGGTAGCGCAGCCCCCCGTGGATCATCCGCGACGACTTCGAGCTGGCCCCCGAGACGAAGTCCGCCTTGTCCACCAGCAGGCAGTCCACCCCCTGAAGCGCCAGCTCGCGGAAGAGGCCAGCGCCGTTCACCCCGCCGCCGAGGATAAGGACCGGCACGGCAGGGTCTTGCCTGATCTGTTCGAGGGCGGCCCGACGGTTGAGGCTGTTCATCTCGGGGGCTATTGTGCTAGAATCCTGCGGTGGGATCAAGGGGCAATCGGCACCAAGGGGGACAAGGCATGCGAAGGGTCATTCTGCGGTTGGCCGCTTGGCTCGGCCTCGCTCTGGGCGCTTCGGCGACGGCGTCCGCCGGCCAGTGGGTGTGCATCTCGGACGGGCTGCTCGCGCAGATCGAGAAGGAGGGCCTCCAGCCCGCCTGGCCGGGCAAGACGACGGGGGTGGCGGTGGACCGCACGACGGGCGAGGTGTTTGTGGTGGTGCCCGGCCTGGGCGTGTGGCGCAGCGCCGACAAGGGCGCCACCTTCGCCCGCGTGGACGGCGGCGCCGTGGGCGGACGCTGCGAGACCGGCTACTCGCTGCACCTCGACCCCGCCGGCAAACGCCTGGCCTGCTTCATGCTCGACGGCAAGTCGGCCATGACCCTCGACGGCGGGAAGACGTGGCGCCCCATCAAGAACATGGGCCGCGGCCCCGACTGGGGCGCCGTGCACTGGGCCGACCCCGAGCCCAAGACCCTCTTCGAGCGCCTGCACGAGAACCGCGACATCGGCGTGGTGAGCCAGGACGGCGGCGCGTCGTGGCGCGGCCTCGACCAGGGCTTCGGCGCCGTGGGCGTCTTCTCGGCCGATATCCTCGTGGCCAGCCGCGGCAAGGAGCCCGCCTGGGCCGGCATCCACCGCTCCACCAACGGAGGGCACGACTGGGAGCAGGTGAGCAAGGCCTCGCCCATCGGCGTGATGACCGTCTTCAAAGGCGTGGGCTACTGGCTCTCCGACAAGGGCCTCCTCAAGAGCACCGACCAGGGCAAGACCTGGGAACAGGTGGGCGACCGCACGGGCGCCGTGTGGGGCCCCTACTTCGGCAAGGACGAGACCCACTTCGTGGTGGTGGACCAGGCGGGCTTCCACGAGACTACCGACGGCGGCAAGACCTGGACCCAGATCGCCCCGTTCCCGCCCCTCAAGGAGTTCAACCCCCGCGGCTGGTTCCTCAACGTGGCCTGGGACCCCCTGGGCAAAGCCTGCTACGCCGCCCGCATGGGCCACCCCACCTACAAGTATGAGTACTGAGCGGCTCGGGGGAGGGATCCCCTCTTGAAAGAGAGGTTCCCTCCCACGTCTCCTCCTTCCCGGGAACTTCCACAGTGGGCAGGGGCATTCGAGCGAGGCTCGAATGCCTCTGCCCGGCGTGAGAGTTCTTGGAGGGGGCGTGGGGGAACCTTCTTGCGAAGAAGGTTCCCTCACTCTCCATACACTTCGGCGGGGCCGAGGATGTGGGGGTAGTGGGGGCGGAGGAAGCGGCGGGTGGTGGTGCACAGATCGCACTTGGTCACGGCGTGGTCGGGCGGCGCGAAGCCGTGCTCGCGGCGGGCGAAGTCGGCGAGGCCGATTGGCCCGGCGTCGCACAGCAGCCTGGCGATGAAGTTGGCGTTCTCCGGCCCGCGCTCGAGCAGCTCGAACGGGCGGGTCTCGCGCGCATTGCCCAGGACCACCCCGCAGTTGGTCTGGATGTTGTCGTAGGGGTCAATGTGCAGTTCCCAGATGGTCTCGCGGGCGAACTCGGCGAGGCAGCCGGGGTCGGCGTGAGGCACGCGCCAGGCGCGGCCGGGCGGGAGCTGGCCGAGCGGCACGGGGTCGAGGAAAGGGCGGAGGCTGCGATGGGCCGTGCCCACGAGCACGGGCGGGTGCGCGCGCACGTGGTTCCGCAGCCGGCTCTCGTCGCGCGCGATGGCGGCGAAGTCCGTCACCCTATCGTCGGGCGCCTCGGTCGTCCACACGTTCTGCGGCCCGAACACTTCGCGGGCGATGCGGCGGGCGCGCAGGAATCGCTCGGGCGGCACGAAGGCCTGGTGATAGGGGTCGGCGCTCAGGAGCACGCCCGCCACGCCATTGGCCTGGAGCGCTGCGTAGCGCTCGCGGACCAGTGCATCGTCGGTGGCGAACGAGGCGTTGGATTCGATGAAGTGGGGCTGCACGCCCTCGGCAAAGGCGGCTTCGAGCGCGGCGAGCAGGTCGTCCCAGAACAGCATCGCCTCGCCGCCGGCGATGTGGATCACGCGGCCCAGCTCGTGGAGCTGGCGCAGATGATAGACCGCTTGCTCCGTGGTCATGTGCACGGGGGGCCGTTCGCCGGCGCAGGCGAAGCAGCAGTGGCGGCAGGCGATGGTGCAACGATAGGTGTAGAGCAGCGCGGCCACGCCGAGCTGGCTGCCGGCGGCGGCCACGCCGACTTCCGCGATGAGGCGATCCACCGCCTCGCGAGCATTCGGCATTTCGTGTCCCTGGGCGCTATCGCCGCCGGTCGAAGTACTCGGTGAGCGGGTAGGCGGCGCGGTTCAGCTCGCGCATGGCGTCCATCAGCGGCACGTGCGGCTCGTAGGCCGCCGTGACGAGGCCCTTGTTCGAGTCGCGGTTCGACGGGTCGGTCGTCGTGTCCTCGGGGTCGTTATCCATGTACTTGAACCAATGCCAGCCCACGCAGGCCCGCGATTCGAGGAGCGCGAGGGTGAAGTTCTGGTAGAACCAGCCGCGGTCCTGCTGGGTGGGCACGGTCCAGCCGGCGCCGGTGAGGTTGGGCATGCCGCTGTCGGCGCCCTTGGCGTACCATTCGGTGATGAGGGCAGGCTTGCCGGCCCAGGCGGCCCAGCGGCGGAGCAGGTCGAGGGGCGGGGTCCACACGCCGTAGACGTTGACCGCGACGGCGTCCAGGTGTCGCCCTGCGGCGGCGAAGACGGGCTGGCAGCCCTTCTCGGAGCCGTAGAAGCGCGAGCCGAGGTAGAGGTGGTTGGGGTCGTGCTTGCGGATGGCCCGGGCGACGACGGAGAAGTAGCGGTCGGCCAGGTGGCCGAGCCACTCGTCGCGGTCCTTCGCCGTGAGCTTTGCGCGGTCGAGCCCCCGCTCGGCGAGCCAGGCCTCGGCGGCGCGGCGGCCGGGGTCGTCGGGCTTGAGCGCGAGGTAGCGGTCCAGGCTGTCCTTGGGGAAAGGCATCTCGTTGTCAGAGAAGTGGCCGAGGAGCCAGGGGTCGTCCCTGGTGGCGGCGAGTTGCTTCGCATGCTCGTCGGCGAAGGACTCGAATTCGGGGTCGAAGGCGAAGATGCAATTGTTCGGGTAGCCGGTGTGGCCGGGGAGCTGGTAGGTGCCGCCGCGCTTCTTGCCGTAGCTGCTCATGAAGTTCCAGTTGGGCGTGTAGGCCAGGGGCTGGGCAGCGCCGCGGAGCAGCGCGTCGTCGGACCACGAGCCCGTGCCGTTGAAGCCCAGGTCGTGCAGCAGCGCGACCGTGGCGTCGCGCCACTTCTCGGCCGAGCCGAACTTCTCGGGCAGCGTGCGGAGGTTCTTGGGCGACTTGCCCGGCCGCACGGCGTTGACGGCGATGTGGAGGTAGCGGTAGCCCTCGGGGTCAATGAGCCACCAGCGCTCGCCGAGTTTCTCGACGCGGAAGAAGCCGGTGGCCTGGTGGCGTTCGCCGAGCCAGCCGCCGAACCTGCCCAGCGGTATGGGCTCCGCCGGCGCGAAGCCGGCCAGGTGGCGCAGGGTGCGGGTGTCGTACTCGGCGGCCTGGCCCTGGCCGCGCCAGGCCCGGATGCGAAGTGGAGCGGCCGACGGCGCCACTTCCGCGCCGCCGGCCGCTGCGCTCAGCAGCAGAATGACCGGACCCACCAGGAGGCAGGGCGGCTTCATCCACCCGCCTCCTGAGGCCGCCTGCGCGGCCTACTTGTCGTCCTTGTCGTCGTCCTCATCGTCATCGTCATCCTCGACGGTGATGTTCTTGATCTGGCCCTTCTCGTCCAGGGTGAATTCGACCTCAACCGCCTTGCCCTCCTTAGGCTTCACGGTGACTTCGATCTCGACCACGGTCTTGCCGCCCTTGGTTTCGGTCTCTCGCTCGGCCTCGACAATCTGGCCGTCGGGGAACATGGCGTTGAGGATGGTAACAATGACCTTGGGAAGGTCCTTGACGGGGATCTGCTCCTCCTTGCCCTCGCCGAATGCCACGCCTGGCGCCAGCAGGGCCAGCGCTGCCAGCCCCATCCACCGCGTCTTGCGCATCGTCGTGCCTCCTGATTGGTCCGACCCCCGCGGCGAGAGGCGCCCCGTTGGCCCTCTTGCGTCGGCTTCGATTCTACCACAGCCCCTTCGGCAATGAAAGAGGCGCCTGACCGAGGCCCTGCCGGCGGCGTTGACAGTGCGGGTGGGGGCTGCTATAATCCCGGCGTGTCGCGTTACGCAACACGGCGAGGGGGTATTGCGCCCAGGTGAGACCCATGCCGATCTACGAGTTCCATTGCGACCGGTGCGATGCGGAGTTCGAGCAGCTCTTCCGCTCGATGGAGTCGGCGCCGCGGGCCACGTGCCCGAGCTGCGGGGGCTCGAGGACGCATCGCAAGCTGTCGCTCTTCGGGATGTCCACCGGCGGCCGCCGCGAGTCGGCCCCCGAGGCCCGCCCGAGCGGGCGCTCGGGCTGCTCGTCGTGCGTCCGCAGCTCTTGCGCGGGGTGCCGCCGATGAGCCACGCCAGCGGCCAGCCGTCGCGTCCGCCCTTCGACCTCATCTGGGCGCCGTGGCGGATGGACTATATTCTGGGGCCGCGGACCGATGGCTGCTTCCTGTGCGCGGCGGCGGCCTCGGGCGAGGACGAACGCGACCTGGTGCTCGAGCGCCGCGCGCGCTGCTTTTCGATCTTCAACCGCTACCCCTACAACAACGGGCACCTGCTGGTGGCGCCCACGGCCCACAAGGGCGACCTGGCGGCGCTGAGCGACGAGGAGCTGGTGGACGTGGTGCGCCTGACGCGCGACACGCAGCAGCTCCTGGCCCGCGCGATGGCGCCGCACGGCTTCAACATCGGGGTCAACCTCGGCGCCTGCGCGGGGGCCGGCCTGCCCGGCCACCTGCACGTGCACGTCGTGCCGCGCTGGAACGGCGACACAAACTTCATGCCCGTGCTCGGGGGCACCAAGGTGATCGTGCAGTCGCTCGAGGCCCTCTATCGGGTGCTGCGCGAGCAGTTGGCCGCGCAGGCAGGAGGCTAGGCCGTGAGCCCGCCGGGCAGCCTCAACCCGACGCCGGCCGCCGCTCCCGAGGGCCTGGTGAGCCGCGAGGCGATCGAGGCGCGCGAGGAGGCCCTGCTGGCGCCCTACGCGGCCCGCAGCCGCCAGAGCCGCGGCCGCCGCCATCCTGAGCCCGAGCACCCGCTGCGCACCGTCTACCAGCGCGACCGCGACCGCATCATCCACTCCACCGCCTTCCGCCGCCTGGAGTACAAGACCCAGGTCTTCGTGAACCACGAGGGCGACTACTACCGCACCCGCCTCACCCACACGCTGGAGGTGGCGCAGATCGCGCGCACGATCGCGCGCATCCTGGGCCTCAACGAGGACCTGGCCGAGGCCATCGCGCTGGCCCACGACCTGGGCCACACCCCCTTCGGCCACTCGGGCGAGGAGGAGCTGCGCGAGCAGATGCGCGCCCACGGCGGCTTCGAGCACAACCGCCACGGCCTGCGCGTGGTAGACACCCTCGAGCGCCGCTACCCCGCCTTCCCCGGCCTCAACCTCTCGTGGGAGGTGCGCGAGGCCATGGCCAAGCACACCACGCGCCACGACCGCCCCGGCGTGGCCGAGTTCGACGACGGGCTCCAGCCCGTGCTCGAGGCCCAGGCGGTGGAGGTGGCCGACGAGATCGCCTACAACAACCACGACATAGACGACGGCCTCACCGCCCACCTCCTCCGCCGCAGCGAGCTGGCCGAGGTGGAAGCCTGGGCGCTGGCCGCCGAAGAGGTCGAGCGCCGCCTGCCCGGCCTGCCCGAGCGTATCCGCGACCGCCAGACCATCATCCGCCTCATCAACACCCAGGTCACCGACCTCGTGGAGACCACCCTCGCGCGCATCGCGGGCCTGGGCATCGCCAGCGCCGACGACGTGCGGCGCGCCGGCGGGCGCCTCTTCGCCTTCAGCCCCGCCGTCGAGCGCCGCAAGGCCGCCCTCGAGGCCTTCCTCAACGAGCGGCTCTACCGCCACTACCGCGTGGTGCGCATGACCACCAAGGCCAAGCGCTTCGTGCGCGAGCTCTTCCAGGCCTTCCTGGCCGACGAGCGCCAGCTCCCCGACGAGTTCCGCGCCACCGCCGAGGCCGAGGGCCTGCACCGCGCCATCTGCGACTACATCGCCGGCATGACCGACCGCTACGCGCAGGACGAATACAAGAAGCTCTTCCACCCCTACGAGCGGGTGTGAGAGCAAGCGGGGATGAACGGAGACTTGGATGAATGGATGGATGACAGAACGAATGGGGATGCCCTGCTCTGCTCTGCCATCCATCCACCCATCCACTCATCCAGGCATCCGCTCTGAGGTCCGAGCATGGCCAAGCTGATCGTCCAGTCGGGGCCCCACCGCGGCGCCGTCTACGAGCTGGGCAGCGAGCCGATGACCCTCGGGCGCGACCTCGCCTGCGACATCCAGGTGCCCGACGAAAAGGTCTCGCGCCGCCACGCGCGCCTCGCCCGCGAGGGCGACCACTGGACCCTGGCCGACCTGGGCAGCCGCAACGGCACGCTGGTGAACGGCGCGAGGGTGGACACGCGCACCCTGATGCCGCTCGACGAGGTCCGGGTGGGCGACACCGCGCTGCTCTTCGTGGCCGACGACGAGGGCCGCGCCGAGCTGCCGCCCGAGGACCCCTCGTGGGTCCGCCCCACCATCGCCGACACGGTGCTGGGCGACCGCCTGAAGCTCCTCACGCGCGGCCAGGTGGCCCACGCGCGGGACGAGCTGGCGCGCGTCAACGACGGGCTGATCACGCTCTTCCGCTACTCGACCGCCGCCGCGCAGGCGCAGGCCGTCGCGCAGCTCCTCAACGCCCTGGTGGACGCCGCGCAGGAGGCCCTCGCACCCGACCGCGTCGTGCCGATCCTGGCGGACCCGGCCAGCGGCGAGCGGCGCCCGTGGCTGCGCAAGGCGTCGGCCTTCGACCGCCGCCTCGCCGAGGTGCCCGTGAGCCGCTCGATCATCGAATTCGCCTTCCGAGAGCGCCTTTCGGTCCTCAGCCACGCGCCGGCCGACGACGAGCGCTTCCGCCACAGCCCCAGCATCCAGCTCAACCGCATCGCCACAGCCATGTGCGTGCCGCTGCGCAGCGGCGACGACCTGCTCGGGGCCGTCTATGCCGACCGCCTCGGCGACGCCGCACCGTTCACCCGCACCGACCTCGAGCTGCTCACGGCCCTGGCCCTGCCCACGGTGGTGGCCCTCCAGAACCTCCGCAGCGCCGAGGCCCTGCGCCGCGAGTGCCAGGCCCTCGAGCGCGCGGCGCGCGCCGAGTGCCAGATCATCGGCGACAGCCCGGGCGTGCGCGGGGTCCTCGACTTCATCGAGAAGGCGGCGCCGCTCGACTCCGGCGTGCTGCTCCTCGGCGAGAGCGGCACGGGCAAGGAACTGGTGGCCCGCGCCATCCACTACTCCGGCCCCCGCGCCAAGGGGCCCTTCGAGGCCGTCAATTGCGCCGCCCTCCCCGACACGCTGCTCGAGAGCGAGCTGTTCGGCCACGTGAAGGGCGCCTTCACCGGCGCCCTCGAGGAGCGCCCCGGGCGCTTCGAGCTGGCCCGCGACGGCACGCTCTTCCTCGACGAAGTCGCCGAGCTGCCCCCCGCCAGCCAGGCCAAGCTCCTGCGGGTGCTCGAGGCCGGCGAGTTCCGCCGCGTGGGCGACGTGCGCGACCGCGCCTCCAACGCCCGAGTGATCGCCGCCACCAACCAGGACCTCGAGCGCCGCGTGGCCGAGGGGCGGTTCCGCCAGGACCTCTTCTACCGCCTCAACGTCCTCACCTGCGCGCTGCCGCCGCTGCGCGAGCGACGCGAGGACCTGGACGCCCTGTGCGCGCACTTTCTCGACCAGTTCTGCCGCAAGTGCGGCCGCCGGCGGCCCGAGTTCACCGACGCGGCACGCCAGGCCCTGCGCGCGCATCCCTGGCCCGGCAACGTGCGCGAGCTGCGCAACGTCCTCGAGCGCGTCGTCGCCCTCTGCGACAAGCCGGTGGTGGACGCCGCCGACCTGCTCCTCGGGCCGGCCGTCCCCCCCGCCGCGCCCGCCGCGCCCGACCCGCGGGCCTCTCTCGAACAGGTCGAGCGCGAGCACATCGAGCGCGTGCTCCGCCACACCGGCGGCAACAAGAAGGAGGCTGCGCGCATCCTCAACATAGACCGCTCGACCCTCTACGCCAAGCTCAAGGCCTACGACCTCAACCTCTAGGCGCAACGGCACGGACATGGAACCCCAGGCCGCCCCGCAACCGCACCAGCTCGGCATCTACCTCGTGCAGCGCCTGCTCGGGCGTGGCGGCATGGGCACCGTGTACCTGGCCCTGGACCCCACGCTCCAGCGCCCCGTGGCCCTCAAGGTGCTCGCCCCCGAGCTGGCCGCCGACCCCGAGTTCGTCGCCCGCTTCCACCGCGAGGCCACCTCGCTCGCGCGCATCCGCCACCCCAACCTCGTGCACATCTACGCCGTGGGCCACGACGCGGGACGCCACTTCATCGCCATGGAGTACCTCCGGGGCCTCACCGTGGCCGACCTCGTGCGCCAGCGCGGCCCCCTCGCGCCGCCCGAAGCCGTGCGCCTCCTGGGCCAGGTGCTCGCGGCCCTCGACAAGGTGCACGCCGCCGGCATCGTGCACCGCGACCTCAAGCCCGCCAACATCATCGTGGACGAGGATCAGCGCGCGATCCTCACCGACTTCGGCCTGGCCAAGTCGCGCCACGACCACACGGTGACCACGGGCAACACCCTGCTCGGCACCCCCGAGTACATGGCCCCCGAGCTGGCCGAAGGGGCCGAGGCCGACTTCCGGACCGACGTCTACGCCCTGGGCGTGATCCTCTTCGAGCTGGTCACGGGCCGTGTGCCCTATCGCGGCCCCTCGGCCATCGCCACGCTGCGCCAGCACGTCGAGAGGCCCACGCCGTCCGCCGCCGAGCTTGTGCCCGGGCTGCCGCCGGCGCTCAACGCCGCCATCGCCCGCGCCATGGCCAAGCGGCCCGAGGCGCGCTACCCGCACGTGCGCGCCTTCGCCGCCGACCTGGTGGGCACCGTGGCCACCTACGAGCTGGCCGAGCTCGCCGGCCGCGCGCGCGGGGGCGCCGCCACCGCACCGCCGGGCGCCACGGCCGCCCTGGCCTCGCCCACGACGCCCACGGTCGCCGCGCATCTGCTGCCCGGCGCCCCCACGGTGCCTCTGCCGGAGACGGCACCCTCGGCGGCCGCCGTCGCGAGCGACGCGCCCTCGACCGCCACCGTGGCGAGCGACGCCTCGGAGCCGCCGACCGATGCCACCCTGCGGGTGCGCCGCCCGCGGGCCTGGCAGCGGCTGGCCGCTGTGGGCGCCGGCGTGCTGCTGGGCGCGGCCCTCGCGATGCTCGCGCTGCGTCTCTATCACCGGGCCGGCGGGCCGCCCGCGCCCCGGGCCTCACAGACCGTGTTCCTCGTCACCGCGCGCGGGCGCGCGCCCGTGACCGGCCGCCTGCTGAGGGTCGAGGGCGAGGCGGGCCTCGTGGCGGTGAAGACCGCCGAGGGCGTGGTCGAGATCCCCTACCGCGACGTGTTGAAGCTCGAACCCCTGGTCGGGAGATAGCCGATGGCCTTCTGGGCTCTCCGCGCGTTCTTCCTGCTCGTGTGCGCCGGGGCGGGTTGGCAGGCGGCCCGCCTGGCCGAGTTCGACACCTACTGGGGCATCCTGCTCGGCGTCACCATGTTCATCATCATCCTGGTGCTCGAGGCCCTCTTCACCGGCAAGGAGGCGCTGGCCGACCTGCTGGCCGTGGTGTTCGGCATCACCGTGGGCATCCTGCTCGCCATCCTGGCTATTAATATCACCACGCTCATGCTGCCGCCCCAGGTGGCCGACGACCCGCAGGCCGCGCAGAAGACCGCCGCCATCCGCATCATCCTCACCGCCATGCTCTGCTACCTGTGCACCATGATCATCTTCCGCACCCGCGACCGCTTCCGCTTCGTCATCCCCTACGTCGAGTTCAAGATGCAGCGCAAGGGCCCGCGCGCCCTGCTGCTCGACACGAGCACCCTCATTGACGGGCGGGTGATCGAGCTCTCGCGCACCGGCGTTTTCGAGAGCCCGCTCTACATTCCCGGCTTCGTGCTCGAGGAGCTCCAGAAGGTGGCCGACTCGGGCGACCGCCTCAAGCGCGCGCGCGGCCAGCGGGGCCTCAACCTCGTGAACCAGCTCCAACGCGCCCGCGAGGCCGACATCTCGATCTACGAGACGCCCGACGGCTCGGACGAGCCGGTGGACAGCCGCCTCATCCAGCTCGCGCGCGAGCTGGACGCGCAGATCTGCACCACCGACGCCAACCTGAGCCGCGTGGCCCGGGCCCAGGGCGTCAAGGTGCTCAACCTCCACGAGCTGGCCACGGCGTTGCGCCCCTCGGTCACGCGCGGCGAGGTGCTCTCGGTGCCGCTCGTGCGCCGCGGCGAGGAGCCGAAACAGGCCGTCGGCTTCCTCGACGACGGCACCATGATCGTCGTGGAGGACGCGGCGGACCGGATCGGCCGCGAGGTGACCATCGAGGTCGTGCGCTACCTCCAGCGCAGCTCGGGCCGTATCATCTTCGGAAGGCTCGTGTCGTGACCCGCTTCGCCCTGCTTCTTCCCGCGGCAGGTCTCGGCGCGCGGATGGGCGGCCGCAAGACGCTGCTCGCCCTGGCCGGCCGGCCGATCCTGCGCCACACGCTCGAGCGCTTCGCGCCCTTCCGCGGGCAGATCTGCCAGACGATCGTCGTGGCCCATCCCGCCGACCTCTCGGCCATCGAGCGGGAGTGCCCCGGCGCCTGCGTGGTGGCCGGCGGCGCCCGGCGGCAGGATTCGGTGGCCGCGGGCCTCGCCCGCGTGGCGCCCGAGGCCGACCTGGTGGCGATCCACGACGCTGTACGCCCCTTCGTCGCCTCTGCCGCCATTGCCGCCGCCCTCGAGGCCGCCGAGAGGGTCGGAGCGGCCATCGTCGCCACACCCATGAAGCCCACCGTCAAACGCGTGGCGGAGGGCCTCATCGCCGCGACGGTGGACCGCCACGGCTTGTGGTGCGCGCAGACGCCGCAGGTCTTCCGCCGCCCGCTTCTCCTCGAGGCGTGCGCCGCCGCGCAGCGCGAGGGCGCCGAGGTCACCGACGACGCGCAGCTCGTCGAGCGTCTCGGCCATCCCGTGGCCGTCGTGCCCGGCTCCGACCTCAACCTGAAGATCACCACGCCCGAGGACCTCGCGCTGGCCGAGGCGATTCTCGCGCGCGGGCTGTTACCCGGGTAGGGCGAAGAGGGCGCGGGCGTTGGCCGTCGTGGCCGCCGCCACTGCGTCCAGCGGCCTCCCGAGCACCGCTGCGAGGCGCTCCGCCACGAGACGCACGTGGGCCGGCTCGTTGCGGCCCCGCAGCGGGCGGGGCGTGAGGTAGGGCGAGTCGGTCTCCACGACCAGCCGGTCGAGCGGCAGCCCGGCCACGACCTGCCGGAGGGCCTCCTCGCGGGGAAACGTGAGGCTGCCGCCGAGGCCCAGGTGCAGCCCCAGGTCGAGGGCCCGCCGGGCCGTCGCCGCGTCGCCCAGAAAGCAGTGCATCACGCCTCGGGCCGGCGCGCCCAGCTCGGCCGACACGATGTCGAGGCAGTTGGCATAGGCGTCGCGGCAGTGGATGACCACGGGCAGGGCCAGCTCCTTCGCCAGCGCGAGATGGCGGGCGAACACGCGGCGCTGCACGTCGCGCGGGCTCAGGTCGCGGAAGTAGTCGAGCCCGCACTCGCCGACGGCCACGACGCGGGGGCTGGCGGCCAGGCGCCGCCACTCGGCCCATGTGGCCTCGGTGTAGGCCGCCGCGTCGTGCGGGTGGCCGCCCACTGTGGCGAAGACCCTCGGGTGCCGCCCCGCCAGCTCGATGGCGAGGCGGCTCGTCGCCTCATCGGCGCCCACGTCCACCACGGCTGCCACTCCCGCCTCGCAGGCGCGGGCCAGCACCGCCTCGGCCTCGCCGCGCGTCTGCCACGCGTCGAGGTGGGCGTGGGAGTCAATCAGCATGGGTGTGTCGGTCATTGGCTTCCCTCTCACGCTTCTCCCGTATCACGTTTGCCCGCCGCCGTCAACCGCGGGGGCCGCCGGACCTCCCGCGGGCTCCAAACCCGCGGGAGGTTGACGGCGCCATCCGCGCGTGACAGGGCGCGGGCAAGGCGCTAGAATGAGGGCGAACTCCGTGCCTCTCAGGAGATGGCCCGTGCTGCTCGTGGCCAGCGTGGGAAACACCAACCTCCGCCTCGGCGTGTTCGAGGCCGGCGACGAGCCGGGCCTCGTGCGCGTGGCGCCGGCGGACCGCCCGGACCGCCTCGGCCCGCTCGACGGCCCCGCGGAGGCGCTGGTGATCGGCTCGGTGAACCCCGCGGCGGCGGCCCGGCTGCGCGAGTGGGCGCGCGAGCGCCTCGGCTGCCCTGTCCTCGAGCTCCGAGCCGAGCTGCCCGTGCCGATGCGCTTCGCGTGCGCGGACCCGAGCCACATCGGGGCCGACCGCGTGGCGAATGCCCTCGCGCTGCACCGCCGCACGGGCCGCGGCGGCATCGCGGTGGACTTCGGCACGGCGCTGAACCTGGCCGTGGTGTCGCCCGACGGGGAGTTCGTGGGCGGCGCGATTGCGCCCGGCCTCGCCATGTCGGCCCGCGCGCTCCACGGCGACACGGCGCTCCTGCCGCTGGTGGACCCTTCCGCCGCCGCGCCGTCGCTGAGCTGCCGCACCGAGGACGCCATCGCCGCCGGCCTGCTCTGGGGCCTGGCGGGAATGGCGGACCGCCTGATCGAGCGCCTGGGCGAGCGGTGGCCCGACTGCCCGGTGCTCGCCACGGGCGGCGATGCGCCGGCCCTGGTGCCCCTTTGCCGCCGCGTGCACGCCCTTGCGCCGCACCTGACCCTCGAGGGTCTGCGCCACGCCTACCTTCAGCGACCCCGATGAGCGCCCCACGCCCTACGCCCACCGTCGCCGCCATTCTCACGCCGCTCGGCCAGGGCGGCATCGCGATTCTCCACGTCGCCGGGCCGCGGGCCTTCGAGCTGGCTGCCGCCCTTTTCCGCCCGAAGAGCGGCGGGGCCGCGGCTCCCGACGCCCGCCGGCTGTTCTACGGCCATGTGGTGGACGACGGCGAGGTGGTGGACGAGGTGCTCGTGCGGCTGGTGCCCGGGGCTGCGGCCGGCGAGGACCGCGTGGAGGTGAACTGTCACGGCGGCCTGGTGGCCGTGCAGCGGGTGCTCGAGTGCTTCACACGGCGCGGGGCCCGGGCCGTGGAGCCGCAGGCCCTTGTGCGGCGGACCGCGCGCGGCCCCCTCGAGGCCGAGGCGGCCGAGGCGCTCGAGCAGGCGGCCACGCCGCTGGGCGTCGAGGTGCTGCTCGACCAGCTCGGCGGGGCACTGGAGCGCGCCGTGCGCGCGCTGCCCTGGGAGCGGCCGGCCGACGCGGCGGCGGCCCTCCGCGCGCTCCTGGCCACCGAGCGCCTCGGGCGCGCGCTCTGGCAGCCGCTCGGCGTGGCTCTCGTGGGCCCGGTCAACGCCGGCAAGTCCTCGCTCTTCAATGCGCTGGCCCGCGAGGACCGGATGATCGTGTCGCCCACGCCGGGCACTACTCGCGACGCCGTGAGCGCCCTGGTCGCCGTCGGCGGGCTGCCCGTGCGGCTCACCGACACGGCGGGCGAGCGCGAGCCGGCCTGCGCCATCGAGCGCGAGGCGATCGCCCGCGCCCGCGCCGCCGCGGCCGAGGCCGACCTCGCGGTGCTCGTGCTCGACGGCTCCGCGGCGCAGGAGCCGCCGCGCCCGCTGGTGGATGCGGCGGGTCTGGTGGCGCTCAACAAGTGCGACCTGGGCCTCGCGCCCTGGACCAGGGCGCTGCCCGACGCTCTGGCCGTCTCGGCGATGAGAGGGGATGGACTCGATGCGTTGGCCGGCCGTATCGTGGGAACGCTGGTTGGCGAGGCGGCCCATGAGCCGGGCCGGGCCGTCGTGTTCACCGGGCGCCAGGGCCGTCTGCTGGGCGAGGCCCTGGCCCGGGCCGAGGCGGGCGAGATGGATGCTGCACGGCGCGCGGCCGAGCGGGTGTGCTCCAGGGGGTAGGTGCCCCGCCGCGGGCCGCGGCTACTCTTTCTTCGGCTCGGGCGGCGTTTGCTGGCAGGCGGTGAGTTCGGCCTCGTCGGCGGCCACCTGGGCGCCGAGCGCCTTCGCGGCTTCCAGTTGCTCTTTCGCCGCCTCGAAGTGGCCGACTTCCATGAGCAGCCGCGCCACGGCCAGGCGGTGCTTCGCGTCGTCCTTGCTGCCGGCGGCGAGGGCCAGGCGGGCGGCGCCGGTGGGGCCGAGACGTTCCCAGGGGATCTTCTCCTCGCCCTTGTCGGTGATGGCGTGGAGGTTCTCCTGGTCGGCGATGGTGAGCTCGCCGGGCAGGCCGGGCACGCCCATCGAGCGTTTGCTCAGGCGCGGCGAGGCGTTGATGATCCGCTCGATGATCTTCTTTTTCAGGGCGAGCAGGGCCTGGATGCGCTCGATCCGCCGCGCGAGCGCCTCCTGGTACTGGGCGCGGTCGAACTTCAGCTTCCGGGCCTCGGCCAGCGCGTCGTCGAAGCGCCAGCTCGGCAGGATCGCGTTCACCGCGGCGATCGAGCGGGCGTAGTGGGCCGCGGCCTCGGCGTCTTCACGCTCGGCCAGAAGCTTGAGCTCCTCCTTCGCGGGCGCGGTGAACTCGTCGCGGCCGAAGCTGGCGATGATGCTCTCGAGGGCTTTGCGGGCCTCGGGGAAGCGGCCGGCGGCGGCGTGGTCGCTGGCTTCGGCCATCTTGGCCTTGAAGGCGCGGTTGGCGCGGCGGCGCAGCTCGACCAGCTCGGGGTCGGCCCGCAGGCGCAGCTCCTCGTCGTCGTAGCGGTCGAGCACGTGCTCGAGGGCGCCGATGGCGTCGCCCCAGCGGTTCTGGCCGAGGTAGAGCTCCACGCGGCGTTTCGCGGCCTCGTACTCCTTGTCTATGCGCTCGCGCAGCGTGCCGCGGCTGGGCGTGTCGGGGGTGTCGGGCCGCTCGTACTCTTTGCGGATCTGCTCGATCTCGGCCTCGCTGAGCACGGCCGAGGTGGGCTTGGCGGCCGCCTTGGGCCGCACGGGGGCGGCGGTGCTGAACCTGGTGGGCGGCCGCACGGCGTGGCGCGCGCTGCGGGCGACAAGCAGGTACACGAGCGCGAACATCCCGACGACGGCGAGAATGGAGAGCCAGATGGCGAGCTTGGCGCCGGCCGAGTAGGTTTCGCGCTCGATCTCGATGCGCCGCGGGCGCGGCGCCGAGGGCTTGCCCGATGCGTCCATGCGTCCGTGCCTCCTCAGCTTCGGTCTCCCCCGAACGCGCCCCATTCTAGCGCCGCGCGGCGGCTTGTCAACGTCCTTGACTCGCCCCCTCGAAAACCCTAAGGTGGGAGCGGGAGGCCCATGGTTTCCTGCTCGGGGGTTTCGGCCATGCTGACGGTGGATCTTGCGGGGAAGAAGGCGCTGGTGACGGGCGCGAGCACGGGCATCGGGCGGGCGATTGCCGTGGCCCTCGCGCGCAACGGGGCCGACGTGGCGGTGAACTACTGCTCGAGCCGCGCGGCGGCCGAGGAGGCGGGCCGCGAGATCCGCGCCCTGGGGCGCCGGTGCCCCGTCATCCAGGCCGACGTGGCGTCGAGGGCCGAGGTGGCGCGTCTTTTCGCCGAGGTCGAGGCCGCCTTCGGCCCCAAGCTCGATATTCTGATCAACAACGCCGGCGGCCTCATCAGCCGCGAGTTGATCGCGGTGATGAGGGAAGAGACGTTCGACCGCGTGGTCGCGGTGAACTTCAAGAGCGTGTTCCTGTGCTCGCAGGCGGCCATGCCGCGGCTGGCGGACGGCACGGGACGCGTGATCAACATTTCGAGCGTGGCCGCGCGCAACGGGGGCGGGCCGGGGGCGAGCGTCTACGCCGCCAGCAAGGCCGCCGTGAGCTGCTTCACCAAGAACCTGGCCAAGGAGCTGGCCCCGCGCGGCATCACGGCCAACGGCATCGCGCCCGGCGTCCTGGCTACGCCGTTCCACGAGAAGTACTCCACGCCCGAGCTGATGCAGCGTTTCGCCGCCAACACGCCGCTGGGGCACAACGGCGTGGCCGAGGACTGCGTGGGCGCGGCCCTCTTCCTCGTGTCGCCCGAGGCCAGCTTCGTCACGGGCGAGATGATCGAGGTCAACGGCGGCATGCTGATGGACTGACGGGGCGGCGTCCCTTCGGGTTGCGGCGGCAGCGGAGCGCCTGCCGCGTTGCGTCTCCTCAGCGATGCGCTCCGTAGCATCGCCTGCGGAGCCGCGCCTTGCATCCGCCCCGCTGGCGCCGGCAACGCAGCCCACGGGGATTCTCGGACAGGCTCCTAAGGCTTTCGCCACACCAGCTCGATTTCGTGGACGATGAAGAGGCACTGCTGCTGCGGCTCGGCGGCGGCGAAGATGCCCAGGACCACCTCCTGCGGCGCCGGGTTGAGGGCGTCGAAGGGGATCGGCTGGCCCACGGCTCGGCCATTGAGGAACACGTCGAGGGCATCTGGCGCGCGGGCGCTCAGGCCCAGGCCCAGCCGCAGCCGCTCGACGGCCACGGTGCCGGGCAGGTCGGCCCAGGGCGTGGGCGGCTGGCCGCCCCGGAGGATGCGGTAGGCCAGGCCGCGGGTCACCTGCGGCTGCCGCGTGGTGCGGAGCGCCACCTGGAGGATGCTCTGCCCGACGCCGAGCTGAAGGCCCACGGCGGCGTCGTTGGTCAGCGGCGCCACGGCGCCGATCTCGAGGCGCGCGAAGTGGCGGGCCGGCCCCTCGTTGGCCGGCGCGGCGAGCGGCACGGTGCACACGACGGCCCGCTCGTTGGCGGCCGCGGCGGCGCCCTCGAAGCGCAACTCGCCCGCGCGGACCTCGGGCGCCGGGCTGCCCTGGCCCGTGGCGGTCCAGCCTTCGGGCAGCCGGGCCGCGCCGGCCGCGCCCAGGGCCACGCGGGTGACGGCCTCGCCGCGCGCGGCGGCCAGCCGCTCGAGGGCGGCGGCGGCGTACCGCGCGGCATCGGGCGCGTCGGTCGCGCGCTCGGCGCGGCGCAGGCGCTCCTCGGCCAGCGTCGCGTCGCCCTCCGCGTGGGCCACGTAGGCGGAGGCGGCGAGCGCGTAGGCGCTGGGCGCGCCTCCGGCGGCAACGGCCCTGTCGAGCAGCCCGCCGGCCTCCCGGAGGCCCTCGGGCGCCCGCATCAGCAGCACGGCCAGGCACACGAGGTCGAGGGGGTCGGGGCGGGGCAGGCGGGCCAGCTCGCGGAAGGTCGCGGCGGCGGCCGGCAGCCTGCCGGCGGCCGCGTGGCAGGCCGCAAGGCCGCGAAGCGGCTGCGGGTCGCCGGGCGCGAGCAGGCGGGCGTCGCCGAAGGCCTCGGCGGCGCCCTGCGCGTTGCCCGCCGCGAGCAGGCCGCGCCCCAGGCCGCCGGCCGCGTAGCGGCAGGCGGGGTCGAGGGCGCGCGCCCGACGATAGGCGGCGACGGCGGCCTGGGCCTCGCCCAGGCGCTCGCGGACGTAGCCTGCGGCCAGCCAGTAACCCACCGAGCGCTCCGGCGGCGGCGCAATGGCGTCGAGGAGCTTGCGCGCCTCGTCGCCGCGGCCGAGGGCGGCGCAGGCGAGAGCCGCGTTGGCCGCGGCAATCGTATGGTGCGGGGCCGCGGCGCGGCAGGCCTCGAACTGCGCCAGCGCCGCCTCGTGCTCGCCGGCGTTGAAGAGGAGTGCGCCGAGGTTGTTGCGGGCGCTGGCCGGCGGCGCGGGACTCTCGACGACCTTGCGGAGCGCGGCCAGGGCCGCCTCGGAGCGGCCGGCGAGAAGGTCGGCGAGGGCCTGGGCATTGCGGGCCGCGGGGTCGTCGGGGGCGGCCTCGAGCAGACGCTGGAGCAGGGCCTCGGCCTCGGCGGCGCGCCCGCCAAGCAGGCGGGCCTCGGCCGCCAGGCGCAGGAGCCGCCGCGCCGCGGCGGCGGCCGGCACGGGGACCCGTTCGGGGGCGGCGTCCGGGGCCGCCTTGACCGCGAGCAGGAAGCCGCGGGTGAAGTGGTCGGCGGCCTGATAGAACAGGCCCATCTCGAGGCAGCGCTGGCCGAGTCGCTCGCGCACCTCGGGCGTGTCGGCGCCGCCCGCCGCGGCGGCCAGCAGCAGCGCCGCCTCGGCATCGCGCTGGCCCTGCGCGAGATAGAGATCGGCCAGCTTCAGGCGGGCGGCGAGATGGCGCGGGTCGAGTTCGAGGGCGCGCTTCAGCTCGGCTTCGGCCTCGGGCAACAGGTCGCCGTCCAGGCAATCCTGCGCGAGCGCCAGGTGGGCCTCGGCGCTGGCGCCCGCCTGCTGCGACCGCTCGCGGACCACGAGCTGCACGGTGTTGGCCTGGCGCTGGAAAGTCACGAGGTCGGCGATGCGGAGCGGGTTCCTGGGGTGGGCGATGCCGCGGGTGTCGCGGAACCAGATCATCCCGTCGCGCTCGTCGGTGATCGTGCCCTCGAGCGGCTTGGGGTCGGCGGGCCCCTGCACGATGTCGTGGGGCCGGGCCTTCAGGGTGGTGAGGTTGCCGCTCTTGAGCGCGGGGGCCTGCGGCTCGGCCACCATCACGAGCAGGGCGCCGTGGGCCATCGCCGCGGGAGCCCCATAGAGCGAGGGCTCGGGGTCCGCGGGCGGCGGGCCGGGGGGCGCCAGGGGCGGCACCGGCGGCAGCGGCAGCTCGGCCTTGGCTGCGGCCTCGGCCGGCGGCTTGGGGGGCGCCTCCGCCTCGGCGGCCACGACGCTTGTGGCGGCCAGCCATAAGGCTGCAACGCAGGCCGCGAACCGACGGGGCAGGATGAGGCACTGGCTCGCAGGGCAGCGCATGGCGCAACTCCTGGCGCAGGAGGCAGGGGAGCGGCTCCGCGTGGGCGCGGCGGGATTATAGCGCGCCCCGGGCGGGAGATCAAAGCCCATGACGATCGCGTGGGGCGGTTGCGATATGAACTCTGGCCTTCGCCAGGAACACTCACTGCGCCTGCAACCGACCAGCAAGCTCCCCCGACGTTTCCAATACGTTTCCCTCGTCCCCACGCTCGGCTCCTTATTCCTCGTCCCTACGCTCTGCGTGGGGACGGCTTCTTGGCCGCTCCGCGGCCTCTTCTTCCTCCCGCGGGTTGCGAACCCGCGGGAGGTTGGAGGCCTCATCTTACCCTCCCGAAGGTATTGGAGCCTTCGGGAGGGTGGCCCGCCCCTGGCGCGCCAGAGCGAGAGGCCGCAGGCAGTTTCGGCTCACCTGGGTCTGGCGATCCTGACGTGGCCGCCGTTGGGGAGCGTGGGACGGGTGCCGGGGCGCCAGTGAGGGCCATTCCATAACGATCTATGCCCCAATGCTTTACACCCTCCGGCCATTCCCGTTCCCATCCTTGCTCATCCCGCCGATGAGCGAGTATGGCCGGAGCCGCGAGAATCGCCCATTCTCGCCCATCTACCCATGCTGTATCACTCTCCCCCTCACAGGGTTGATACAGCATGGGAGTCAGGGACCTCCCGCGGGTTCGCAACCCGCGGGAGGTTGGTAAGGCCCCCAGCGCCCGCCATTCCTGGCGCACGCGACCCGCGTTCAACACCCTCAGACATCGCAACCGCCCCGCAATTTCGATCTGCCCATTGCACTGCGCGACTGCCTGTGGTATAGTCCATGTGTTGTGGTTGGACCGTCGGGGGAGTTCGCGGATTCGCAACGACCACTGTAGAGGAGGAGTACACGATGGAAGAAACCGTAACGAAGGCTGAGGCGCAGGAGCTGCGGGACAAGTTCGGTGCGCTGAAGAGAGACCTGGCCGAGGTGACCAAGGAGCTGAAGGATCGGGCCGTCACGGGCACGAAGGAATGGGCCAAGGAGCATCCCGTGGCGGCGGTGGGCGTGGTGGCCGCGCTGGCCGGCGCCATCGGCTTCCTTGTGGGCCTGCTCGTCGGCCGCAACAGGGGCTGAGCGGCAGCCGCGATGCGGCGCGAGAGGGAAGGGGCTCTCGATTGGCTGAGCCGGACCCGAACGGCGAGAGCGATGGCCTGCTGGGCCACCTGAGGCGGGCGACGGAGCACGCCGCGGGCGTGATGCGCTGCTACGTGTCGCTGCTCGTGGGCGATGTGGAGCGGCGCGTCCAGAACGCCCTGCGGCGGGCCGTGCTGCTCGTGGTGCTGGCTGTGGTGGGCCTGATCGGTGCGTCCTTCCTGCTGGTGGGCGTGGCCAGGGTGCTGGATGCGTGGCTGGGGGCCGGGGTGGGCCATGTCGTCCTCGGCGGCCTCATCCTGGCGGCCGTGTTCGTGGCCGCGCTGATGGCGTTCCGCGGCGGAAAGAAGTGACGGATGAGCGATGAACCAGCCGATCTCTCGCGCGTGTCGCCAGAGGAGCTCCGGCGGTTGGCCCGAGCGCACACGGAGGCCCTGTTCGCCGAGTTGAAGGGCGCGTGGGCCCACGTGCGCGAGCACTATGCGCCCGCCCAGGTGGCCCGCAAGCACCCGCTGGCGACGGCGGCGGCGGCCGCGACCGCTGGGCTGCTGCTCGCGCGGGCGGTTCGCCGCAAGGCCGCGCCCGCCCCCGCCTCCGAAGCACGAGGTGGCCTCAAGGGCGCCGTGCTGGGCCTCGCCGGCGCCGCCGCCAGCCGTCTGCTGCCACGCCTCCTCGATGCCGTCCAAGCGCGGCACCGAGAGGGAGAGACATAGACCCAAAAACGCGGGGGGAACCTTCTTGGGAAGAGGTTTCCCCCCGCACCCCTCTTCAAGAACTTCCCCATTTGACACTCAGGAGGGGGCAGGGCTAGAATGTGGCCCGCGTGTGCGAGTGTCGAGGCAGCAGCCACCCTGGACATCGGAGCGAGAGATGGTACGCAACGTGGGCTGTGTGGCGTTGGCGGCGTTGGCGCTGGGCGGCCTGGCGGCGCGGGCGGCCGACGAAGGCTTCAAGCCGCTCTTCGACGGCAAGACGCTCGAGGGCTGGAGCGGCGACCCCGAGCTGTGGAAGGTCGAGGACGGGGCCATCGCCGGCTCGACCGACGAGAAGCCGATCAAGCACAACACCTTCCTCGCGACAACGAAGAGCTACAAGAACTTCGTCCTGCGCCTCAAGTTCAAGCTGCGCAACGGCAACTCAGGCGTGCAGGTGCGCAGCAAGCAGTTCCCCGACTATGTGGTGCGCGGCTACCAGCCCGACATCGCCGAATCCCGCTACACAGGCATTCTCTACGAGGAGGGGGGCCGCGGCATCCTGGCCGACGTCAAGCCCGACGAGGTGGCCAAGGTCGTCAAGAAGGGCGACTGGAACGACTACGTCATCACCTGCGACGGCCCCCGGATCAAGATCGAGCTGAACGGCACGACGACGGTGGATTACACCGAGAAGGACCCGGCGAAGGGCGCGGCAGAGGGGATCATCGCCCTCCAGCTCCACGTGGGGGCGAAGATGAAGGTGTGGTTCAAGGACATCGAACTCAAGGAACTGCCGTAGAGCGCGCGTCCGCGGGCCGTCCGAGCCGCTGCGGGCGGGGCATCCTGCCCGGGCTTCGCTGGGCAAAAAGCCTTGACAGCGCTGCATTTACCCGTACAATATAGCCCCTGTGTCGAATTGCGCCCAGTGCGGGCAGCGAGGGTGTGCATGGAAACCGACTTGCGGGAGCGCCTGGCCGAAGCCCGGCGGCCCCTGGAAGAACTCCTGGTGTCTCTTTGACATCGCGTCGAAAGAGGCCGAGCTGGCCAAGGTCGAGGCCCGCATGGGCCAGCCCAACTTCTGGGCCGACCAGGAGGCCGCCCAGCGCACCGTGAAGGAGCTCAAACGCCTGCGGGCCATCGTTGACCCCCTGCGCGGATTCCAGAAGCGTGCGAAGGACCTCGACGAGTTCCTCACCCTGGCCGCCGACGAAGGGGACCAGGCGGCCCTGGCCGACGTGGAGCGGGACCTCGCGGCCTTCGAGAACGAGCTCGGGCGCTTCCAGCTCAAGGCCATGCTCAGCGGCCGCTACGACAGCCAGGACGCCTTCCTGACCATTCAGGCCGGCGCCGGCGGCACCGAGGCCTGCGACTGGGTGAGCATGCTGCTCCGCATGTACAGCCGCTGGATCGAGCGCAAGGGCTACGACGCGACGATCGTCGACTCGATGGAGGGCGATGCCGCCGGGCTGCGGAGCGTGACACTCGACGTCCGCGGCCCCTTCGCCTACGGCTACCTGCGCACCGAGGTGGGCGTGCATCGCCTCGTGCGGATTTCGCCCTTCGATGCGCAGGCCCGACGGCACACGTCGTTCGCGTCGGTGGACGTGGCGCCGCAGCTCGACGAGGCCGAGGTGGACATCGAGATTGACGAGAAGGACCTGAAGATTGACCGCTTCCGCTCGGGCGGCCCGGGCGGCCAGAACGTGAACAAGGTGGAGACGGCCGTGCGGATCACCCACCTGCCCACGGGCATCGTGGTGGCCGCGCAGACCGAGCGCTCGCAGCACCAGAACCGCGCGGTGGCGATGCGCATCCTCAAGGCGCGCCTCTATGCCCGCCGCCAAGAGGAGCGCGCCGCCGAGCTCGCCGCCCTGAGCGGCACCAAGATGGAGATCGCCTTCGGCAGCCAGCGGCGCAACTACGTCCTCCAGCCCTACAAGCTGGCCAAGGACCTCGTCGCCGACGTGGAGACCAGCGACGTGGACGGCGTGCTCGACGGCGACCTGGACCAGTTCATGGAGGCGTACCTCAAGAAGAAGCTCAGCGAAGGGGCCTTGCAGGCCGCCGGCACATGAGAGGAATCAGGACCTGATGGGCGCCGAAGCGATGGACAACCCGCTGCACCTGGTGGACCCCGAAATCCACGAGGCCGTGTGCCGCGACCTGCACCGCCAGCTCACCCGGATTGACCTGATCGCCGCCGAAAACTACACGAGCGCGGCGGTGCTCATGGCCACCGGCTCGGTCATGACCAACAAGTACGCCGAAGGCTATCCCGGCGCCCGCTACTATGCCGGATGCGAGTGGATTGATGTCGCCGAGCGCCTCGCCATCGAGCGCGCGAAGCAGATCTTCGGCGCCGAGCACGCCAACGTGCAGCCCCACTGCGGCACCCAGGCCAACATGGCCGTCTACTTCGCCTTCCTGAAACCGGGCGACACGATTCTCGCGATGGACCTGGCGCACGGCGGCCACCTCTCGCACGGCGCGCCCAAGAGCTTCTGCGGCGCCCTCTACCACGTGGTGCCCTACAGCGTCAGCCGCGAGACCGAGATGATCGACCTCGACCAGGTGCGCGACCTGGCCCTCAAGCACCGCCCCCGGCTCATCGTCACCGGCGCCAGCTCGTACCCGCGCTTCATCTACTTCGACCAGTTCCACGCCATCGCCCAGGAAGTGGGCGCGCTGCTCATGGCCGACATCGCGCACCCCGCGGGCCTGGTGGCGGCGGGGCTGCACCCCTCGCCCGTGCCCTACGCCGACTTCGTGACCGCCACGACCCACAAGACCATGCGCGGCCCGCGCGGCGGCATCATCCTGTGCAAGCACCAGCACGCCGCGAAAATTGACGCCCAGGTCTTCCCCGGCATCCAGGGCGGCCCCATGATGCACACGGTCGCCGGCAAGGCCGTCGCCCTCAAAGAGGCCCTGAGCCCCGACTTCAAGGACTACCAGGCCCAGATCCTCGCCAACTGCCAGGCCATGCTGCGCGCGCTCCAGGAGCGCGGCTACCGCATCGTCACCGGCGGCAGCGACAACCACCTGTTCCTCGTGGACCTGCGCAACGTGGGCATGACCGGCCGCCTCGCCTGCCAGCTCCTCGACGAGGCCGGCATCACGCTCAACCAGAACCTCATCCCCTTCGACCCCCGCAGCGCGCGCGAGACCAGCGGCATCCGCATCGGCACCCCCGCCGTCACCACCCGCGGCATGAAGGAGCCGGAGATGGCCCTCATCGCCGACTGGATTGACCAGGTGCTGCGGCGCCCCGACGACGAGGCCCTGCGCGCGCGCCTCCGGGCCCAGGTCGAAGAGCTCTGCCTCCAGTTCCCCATCTACACAGGGTTGTCCGGCACCTTTCTGCCGGAGATTGCCGAACGCGTCGGCGCTTGAGTGAGAAGGACGCCCGACCATGCAGAACAGAACGCTGGCTTTCCCGTCCGCTCTGCTCCTCATCGCAGCAGCCGCCTTCGCGGCCGAGGAACGCCCCAAGACGTGGATCGAGCACGTCCGCTTCCACACCCTGAGCACCCTGCGGAGCCTGGGCCGGGAGCTCGACGCGGCCGTCGTCGCCGTGCGCAGCAACGCCACCGGGCTCAAGAACGACGTGACGCAGGGGCTGGCCAGCGTCACGACCGAGGGCCGCCGCGGCCTCGAGCACGCCAGCCGCGCCGTCTCGGCCACCACCGCGCGCGCCTTCCGCGACACCCACGACACCTTTCTGAGCGCCGGCCGCACGCTCGTGCCCGGCGTGGCCAGCCAGCCCAAGGCGAAGACCCCGGTCGCAACCGACCGCCTGGTTGACTCCCCCATGCTCGCTCCCCACTTCCTTCGCGGCAACGACATCATCCTCGCCTGGCACCTCGACACGGGCGACCACCCCTTCCGCCGCAGCGCCGTCCTCAGCGACCGCCTGATCCTTGAGACCGAGGGCCTCGACCTCTTCTCGTTCGAGCCCAGGACCGGCGTCCTCCACTGGCTCTACAGCCTGCCCGGCCCCAGCAACGGCGCCTACGACAGCGACGAGGACGCGATCTTCCTCATCGCGAAGGATATCTACTACGAGATCGACCGGATGGTGGGCCGGCCGCGTCGCCGCTTCGCCCTCACGTTCCCCGCCTCCAATCCCCCGTCCGTGCATGGCAACGAGGTGATCATCAACTCCTGGGAGCGCCGCGTCATCGCCCTGAACCGCGAGACGCGGGTCCGCGAATGGGCCTTCGTGCCCGACGACAACGTCGTCGCCGCCGTCAAGGCCCAGAACGAGCTGGTCTACGTGCCCGACCTCGCCGGCAACCTCTTCGCCTACTCCACCAATGGGCGGCAGGCCCGTTGGACCTACAAGGCGCACGACGCCTTCCGCGTCACCCCCGTCCTCGGCCTCACCAACATGATCCTCCCGGCCGACGACTTCTTCGTCCACTGCGTCAACCGCTTCAGCGGCCTCGCCCACTGGAAGTACCCCGTCCAGGGCCTGGTCACCCAGCCCGTCTGGCTGGAGGAACGCGCCGTCTACTTCGCCGCCGACGGCGACGCCTTCTACGCGGTGGAGCCCAAGGAAGGCAAGCTGATCTGGCGCGTGCCCAAGGGCGGCTGGCCCGTCGCCGTCGGGCAGGAGAACCTCTATATCCAGGGCGCCGGCAAGGAGATCTGGTGCATCGACCGCAAGACGGGCGAGAAGAAGTGGGCCGTCTCCGCCGAGCCCTTCACCTACTTCGTCCGAAACACCGTGAGCGACCACATCTTCCTCGGCACCGATGACGGCCAGATCTACGCCTTCTATCTCCGGGGCGACCACCTCGAGAAGAAGGCCCCGCCCGCGCTCGAGAAGGGCAAAGAGCACGAGGCCCCCGGCGGCGTCGAGCCGCACGAGCCGGGCGCCAAGGAAGACACCGAACACGCCGCGCCCAAGCCCAAGACGCCGGCGCCGAAGCGCCTCGGGCCGCCCGCCAAGAAGGCCGAGCCGCCGGCCGCCGAGGAACCCAAGGCGGAACCGAAGGCCGAGGAAGAGCCGCCCGCGGCCAAGGAGGCGCCCCGCGCGAAAGCCAACACGCCCGCGGGCGAGAAGACCCCCGCCGAGCTCGAAGAAGAAGAGGAGGCCGCGAAGAAGAAGAAAGAGTAGCGCGGCCCGGCCGCGCCCGGCGGCGAAGCAACGGCACCTCGGAAACGTCCGCGCGAGAGAGCACCCCGTGATCATTCGCACCCAAGCCCACGCACGCGCGGCGCTCCTCGGCAACCCGTCCGACGGCTACTACGGCAAGACCATCGCCTTCATCATCCGCAACTTCACCGCCGAGGTCACCCTCTGGGAGAGCCCCGAGCTGGAGATCCTCGACAGCGACGAGGACCGCTCGCGCTTCCGCAGCCTCGACGACCTGGTGCACCAGACCCGCCTCTACGGCTACTACGGCGGCGTGCGGCTCATCAAGGCCGCCATCAAGAAGTTCGCCGAGCACTTCGCCGCCCGCAACATCGTGCTCCCGCACCGCAACTTCACCCTGCGCTATCACAGCACCATCCCGCGCCTCGTCGGCCTGGGCGGCTCCAGCGCCATCGTGGTCGCCGTGATGCGCGCCCTGATGCGCTTCTACGACCTCGAGATCCCCAAGACCATTCTCCCCACGCTCGCCCTGCACGCCGAGACCGAGGAGCTCAAGATCCCCGCCGGCCTCCAGGACCGCGTGATCCAGACCTACGAGGGCGTGGTCTACATGGACTTCGCCCGCCACCTCCTCGAGACGCAGGGCTACGGCGCCTACGAGCCCCTGCCGAAGGACTGCCTGCCCAACCTCTTTGTGGCCTACAGCGAGGAGCACGCCGAGGGCACCGAGGTGACCCACAGCGACCTGCGCAGCCGCTTCGACCGCGGCGATCGCGTCGTCGTGGCGGCCATGAAGAAGTTCGCAAGCTTCGCGGAGCAGGGCCGCGACGCCATCGTCGCCGGCGACACTGCGCGGCTCGGCGAGCTGATGAACGCCAACTTCGACCTCCGCCGCAGCATCATGACCCTCAAGCCGGGCCAGATCGCGATGGTCGAGGCCGCGCGCAAGCTGGGCGCCCCCTGCAAGTTCGCCGGCTCGGGCGGCGCCGTCGTCGGGCTCTACTCCTCCGAGAAGCAATATGCCGCCCTCCGCGACACCTATCGCGCGCTCGGCTGCCGCATCCTCAAGCCCAAGACGTGATGCCGTGTCCCGAGGACGACGCGACCCCCTCTTTCGGGAGAGCCTCATGCCCCTGGAACACGCCCGCCGCCTGCTACCCTCCTTGGTTCTGGCCGCCTCCTGCCTGGCCGTCGCCGGGGAGGCCACGCCGCCCTTGAAGCCCGACCCGCGAGCGCCCGCCGAGTTCGCCGTCACGGACCGGGTGCTGCGCTCGGCCGCCCAGGTGCCGCCCCTGGGCGCCAACGGCTGGGGCCGCTGCGGCGCCATCGAGTGGGCCGCCAACAACTTCGTCCATAACCCCGGCAATGAGCCGATCCACTGGCAGAACCTCCACCGCGCCATCAGGGTCGGCCCCAACTGGTTCGAGATTGACGGCGGCGGGGTCTCGTGGTACGACCTGTGGGCCAGCGGCTTCCTCAGCGGCGCCGACGTGCGCATCTACCGCCTCGCGGACAAGGAGGGCAAGGGCCTGCCGCCCAAGGACGGCTACCTGGACCTGAGCCTCGCCGACCATGTGAAGTTCCTTGGCAGGGCCAAGGTCATCCCCGCCGGCAGCCCCGGGTTCCCCGATGGCGGCTGGGTCGTCTCGGCCTACGGCGACGTGTTCCCCAACGCCTGGATCCGCCACGGCAACACCTCTGTTACCGACTTCTCCGCCGTCGAAAACGGCAGAACCTACTGGTACACCGTCGTGGCGGTGGACAAGGACAACCAGGAATCCGACGTGGCGAGCGAGGCCAGCGCCACGCCGCAGGCCGGCCTCGGCACCCCGCCCCGCATCGTCATCGCCAACGAGGACAAAGTGCCGCTCCTCCTGCCCGGCAAGGCGTTCGACTTCGCCCCGCCCGCCGTCTTCGGCGGCCAGCCGCCCTTCGCCTGGCAGGCCGTGGATGCCCAGGGCAAGCCGGCCCCCCTGCCCGACGGCCTGAAGCTCGACCCCACGACAGGCCGCCTCACGGGCACACCAGCGGGCGTGCTGGAGAACGTGCGGCTCTGGCTCCGGGTCACCGACGCCCGGGGCCGTCACGACACGCGGGCCTACGTGCTCAACCCCAAGGGTTGGGACGAGGCCCCGGCCCCGAAGAGCAAGGCGAGGCCCCCGGCGAAGAAGGGCAACGCCGCGGAGAAGCCCGAGCCGCCCACGGACGTCAAGGCGACCGCCGGCGACGGCTTTGTGACGATCACCTGGAAGCCCAGCCCCGCGCCCGGCGTCGTAGCCTATCGCCTCAAGCGCGCCACGGCGCCCCTCGCGAAGCAGGAGAAGCGCGTGTACCTCGCCGAGGGCGCGCCCGCGCTCGAGCCGCTCGACTACGTGGTCGTCGAGAAGAAGTTCGACCCCTTCGACATGCGGGCCGTCCACCCGCGCGTGCGGGGCATCGGCAACCCCGCACACTCGCCCGCGTGGCACTGGAACGCCGACCTCTCAAGGGTGTCGCTTTCGCTCGTGCCGCACCCGAAGCCTGTGCCGGCCGCGATGCGCGACGCAGGGGAGGCCTGCCTCCAGGTCCGGGCGCCCGAGGGCGAGCACTCGATCAGCCAGACCGTGTTCATCGGCACCGACATGGGCGGCGAGTCGGTGTGGTACGGCCAGCTCGAGCCGGGGTGCAAGTACCGCCTCGAGGTCTGGCTCCGCCAGCAGGGCCTCGCCAACGGCGGCGCCGTGGCCTTCTCCTATGGCAAGGGCTACCCCGAGATCAAACACGCCTTCGCGGTGGGCGACGAGTGGAAGCTGTTCACCTTCGACTTCGTCGGACCCGAGCGGCCGGCCAAGCTCTGGCACTTCGGCCACACGTTCACCTTCAGCGGCCCGGGCACGCTGTGGCTGGACAACTGCCGCATCTTCCGCACCGACATCCCCGGGGCGCTCGAGAAGCCCTACGTGCCGCATCCCGTGGTGCTCGACGAGCTGCTCGCCTCGCAGCCCGCGGCGGGACGCAAGGGCGCCCATCGCATCTGGTTCCTCGACCGCGACGCCACGATGGCCTCGATCCTCTCGTGGCACGCCACCTCGCAAGTGCGGCCCGACTGGCGCACCGCCGTCAGCGGCACGATGGCCATGACGCTGCCCATGGCGCTCGAGTTCGACCGCTGCACCGGCCCCGACGCCGCCTCGCGCATGCGCCCCTGGCTCGTCCTCCAGCACCTCTGCCACGACGAGGCCGACTGGCTGGCCCTCGTCGAGTACCTCGCGGCGCCCTACGACCCGAAGGCCGACACCCCCGAGGCCAAGCCCTGGGCCTTCCGCCGCTTCCAGCAGCGCGGCCTCGGCACGCCCTGGACCGATGAGTTCGCCGAGATCATCGTCGAGTTCGGCAACGAGACCTGGCACAACGGCGTCTTCGACGACTGGCTCGGCTTCCGCACCCGCAACTGGGTGCACGCCGGCGGCCCCGAATACGGCCTCTTCTGCCGCTACCTCATCGAGAACATGAAGAAGAGCCCGCACTGGAAGCCGCAGGGCCTCGACAAGAAAATCCGCTTCTGCCTCGGCGCCAACTACGACGGGCGGATTGACAAGGACGGCCAGGTGCGCGGCTATGGCGAGGAGGCGATGCAGACCTGTCCCCACGCCGACATCCTGGGCCACGCCAACTACGTGGGGCCGAAGTGGGAGACCGGCGACAAGTCCTCCGGCGTCTTCGACGACCACGGCGTACAGGAGACCCTCCTGGGCTTCCTCACCGGCGTGCGGGCGGGCCAGGAGCGGATGCGCGACGCCCGCGAGCAGCTCGCCCGGACCCATCACCCCTACGACATCGCCGCCTACGAGGGCGGCCCCAGCGGCTACGCGCTGCCCGGCCGCGACAACGCCGCCCAGCGCGAGGCCAACGAGAACTACGGCAAGAGCCTGGCCATGGCCGTCGCCTGCGCCGATGCGTGGCTCGGCAGCTATGAGCTCGGCTGGACCGACCAGTGCTTCCTCGGCTACGGCCAGGGCAACTACTGGAACAGCCACACCTGGTTCACCAACGGCTTCCGCCCTTGCCCCGGCTGGCAACTGCTCGCGATGCGGAACCGCCATGCCTCGGGCGACCTGGTGGCCGTCGAGACGCGCGCCGTGCCCGCCCTCGAACGCCGCACAGGCCGGGCAACGGCCACATATCCCCTGCTCGGCGCCTACGCGATGCGCGACGGCGGCCGCTGGAGCGTCTTCGTCGTCTCGCGCAAGCTCGACGGCGCGCACGACGGGGCGGATTTCGGCGACGGCTACACGCCCGTGACGCTGCGGCTGCCCTTCGCCAAGGCAGCGAAGATCACGGTCCACAAGCTCACCGGCGACCCGCGGGCCAACAACCGCCAGAAGCTCAACATCGCCCCGCAGTCGCAGGAGGTGCCGGCAACCGCCCTCAAGGAAGGGGTCCTGGCGATCAACGCCGAGACTGGCGGCGGCCAGGGCGGCATGCCGCCGGGCTCGATCTTCCTTTACGTGATCGAAGGCGCCAAGTGACCGGAGGCCGCTGTGACGAAGCGTGACCGGCTGTGTGCCCCCTGGGCCGTGTGTCTTTGGAGCGCCCTTGTGGCGTTCATGGCGGTTGGCGCCGAGGCGCCGAAACCGCAGGACCCCGCGGTCTGCCGCGCGGCGGCGCTCGAGGCGGAGAGAGCCGAGAAATGGGCCGCCGCGCTCGACGCCTGGGAGCGGGTGCTCGACCGCTGCATCACGACGGAGGAGCAGCGCACCGAGGCCCGCGCGCACATCAAGACCCTGCGCCCGAAGGTCCCGCGCAACACCGACCCCACGAAGGCCAACCCCTGGAGGGTGCTGGTGGTGATCTTCCGCCACCTGAAGTTCGCCTGGAAGGACGGCGACAAGACCATCGAGGTGCACAAGACCATCAGCCCCGCCGACGAAAAGAAGATCCGCGCGAGCTTCGAGTGCTTCGCGAAGCACGTCTTCCAGTTCTCCAGCGGCAGGTTGCGCATTGACCCCGATATCGTGGTGGTGGACGAGCCGCTCACGACGCTCCACGGCAAGGGCAAGGGGCCGTTCTCGCCTGCGCCCCACCTCCTCCGCCCATTCACCGACCCGCTCGTCAAAGGCAAGCAGTACGACACCGTCTTCGCCTACGTGAAGTACGACAGGGACGAGGGGCCGAACGTGCCCGCCCCGTTCGTGGCCGCCACGTTCGCGAGCATCCAGGATGTCGGCGGCGCGGGCTTCGTCATGGTGCCCTGGCACACCAACTACCCCTTCCGGGGCGAGACCGACGGCGAGATGGAGCTGCACGAGTGGCTCCACCAGATTGACTGGATGTTCCGCCACGTGCTGCACTACCCCGAGGAGCTGGTGCCGACGAGCGACGCGGGCCGCTTCGAGGACGAGAACCGCCCCGGCGGCGACCCCGAGTACGGCCGCAAGCGCTCCGAGACCACCTGGATCCGCTTCTACCAGCACATCATGGAGGACCACGTCACCCGGCAGATGTGGTCCGAGGCCACGATGCGCCTCGCCCTCGGCCAGGCGCCGCCGGGCGACGTGATCGCACCGCCGAAGAAGTGAACAGGAGGACGACATGGCCGCTGTTGACACCCACGCGCTGTTCCAGCCCCTGACCGTCAAGGGCAAGACGCTCCGCAACCGCCTCGTCATGCCGCCGATGGTCGTCCTGCGAAGCCTTACGGGCGCCGACGGCGTCGAATGGTACGGCCGCCACGCGCGGGGCGGCGTGGCCCTCGTCATCGTCGAGGCCACCTCGGTCAACCGCTTCGGCACCGAGCTGACGCCCGAGACCCTCCGGCCGCTCGTGGACGCCATTCACGCGGGCGGCGCGCTCGCCGCCATCCAGCTCTTCCCCGTCACGTTCGGCAAGCCGGTGCACCCGGCTCGCCTCAAGCGCGAGGAGATTCACGCCATCATTGCCGCCTACCGCGCCGCGGCGGGCATCTGCGCCCAGGCCGGCTTCGATGGCGTCGAGCCCCACGGCGCGCACGGCTACCTGCTCAACCTCTTCTTCAGCCCCGAACGCAACATCCGCAAGGATGAGTTCGGCGGCTCTCTCGAGAACCGGATGCGGTTGGCCCTGGAAATCTCGCGTGCCGCGCGCGAGGGCATCGGACCCGACCGCCTGCTCCTCTACCGCCACACGCCCGTCGGCGACGGCTACGGCATCGAGGAGAGCGTGGCTCTGGCCGAGCAGCTTGTGAAGGCGGGGGTGGACATTCTGGACATTTCGCCGTCGAGCATCGAGGCGCCGGGCGACCGGGCCGCGCCCTTCCGCCGGTTCGGCGTGCCTGTCATCACGGTGAATGGGCTGGACCGCGTGGAGCGCGCCGTCGAGGCCCTCGAGCAGGGGAGGGCGGACCTGGTGGCCGTCGGCCGCGGCCTGATCGCCGACCCCGACTGGCCGATCAAGGTCAGGGAGGGGCGCCTCGCCGAGATCGTCCGCTGCACCTACTGCGACGAGATGTGCTTCGGCAACCTGCGCAAAGGCATCCCCATCGCCTGCACCCAGTGGGCGTAGCGGGCGGGGTCTACCTGGGGAGCACGTGGGGGAGCACCGCGGGCTGGGCCGGCGTGCCGACGAGGCATGCGCCGGGGGGAACCGCCGCGTGGAGGCCGACGACGGCGCAATCCACCACCGCTTCCGCCCCGACGGCCGCTCCGTCCATCACCACGGCGTCGCGGATGTGCGCGCCGTCGCCCACCGTGCATCCGCGGCCGATGCTCGCGTGCGGGCCGAGGCGGCAGCGGCCGATCGAGCTGCCTGGGCCGATCGCCACGGGGGGGTCGAGGCCCAGCTCGCCGAACAGCTCGCGCTGGGCCTCGAGATACGTCGCGGGGTCGGTGAGATTCACCCAGAAGCCCGGCAGATCGTAGGCGCGCACGTGCAGCCCCTCGTCGAGGAGCATGCGGATGGCGTCGGTGAGCTCGTACTCGCCCCGGGGCGAAAGGCCCACGCGGCGCAGGCGGTCGAAAATGAGCGGCGGGAAGACGAAGAGGCCGGCATTGATATAATGGGTCGTGGTGTCGCCCGGCTTCGGGCGCTCGACGATGCGGGTGACGCGGCCGCCCTCGACGTACACCGCGCCCCCCGAGGCCGGGTCGCGGAAGTAGCGCACGGCCAGTACTGCGTCGGGCTTCTCCTCGGCATGCAGGCGCACGATATCGGCCGCGTGCCGGCGCGAGGTCACGATGTCGCCGAACATCATCAGGAATGGCTCGCCGGCGGCGAAATCCTCGGCCAGCGCCGTGGCCTGGCCGGTGCCCTTGGGGTCGCGTTGGACGATGTAGGAGAGCCGCACCCCGCCGCAGCGCCCGCCGAGCGCGGCGCGCACCTGCTCGGCCTGGTGGCCGATGACGAGGAGCAGTTCGCGCACGCCGGCGGCCTCGAACTGCCCGATGGTGTGCACGAGTGCCGGGCGATTGGCCACGGGCAGCAGCGGCTTGGGCAACACGTCGCACAAGCCCTGCATCCGCGTGCCCTTGCCCGCCGCCAGAAGAACCGCTTTCATAGGAGAACCTCAAGAGATGCAGAGCGGGGAGGCGCTTCTTGACAAGAAGTTCCTGCCCGCACCCCTCTTCAGAAACTCTCACGCTGGATGCCGGCTTCGCCTGGCCTGGGAGGCCAGGCGAAGCCGCCGCCCAATGTAGAGGTTCTTGGAAGGGTGGGGCGAGGAGAGGACCTTCTCTCAAGAAGGTCTCCCTCTCCTTCTCCCTGGCTTCCATTGACCCGTCAACAAGAAAGAGTTGGTGAGGGGGGAACCTGCGTTTTCCTGAGAGCAGTGTTGGGGCTCCGGGACGCCTGTCCTGTCAGGCGCCCGGAGCTGTTCCCCCCTCACCAACCAGAAAGCTGGCGAGGGCCCCTGCCGCCCGCCGGCCGGCCGCTCAACGGCCATTGACGGCCACGTAGCTGCGCGACCGTGCGGGCGTGTTGCGCCGCAGAAGCTCCAGCGCGCGCTGCTCGGTGCGGCGGCCCATGACGCCGTCGGCCGGGAGCCGGTTGCGTTGCTGGAACGTCTTCACCGAGTCATAGCCGAGACGGCGGAGCAGCTCGGAGAGCTGCTGCGCGCGGGTGACGGTGGTCTCGTCGAGCACGCCGTCGGAGCGGGTGCCCATCATCTTCGCCTGGAAATGCTCGACCGAGCTGTAGCCGAGCGCGGCGAGGGTGCGTTGCGCGCCCGAGCGGTCGGGGGCCGGCCGCGCCGGCCCGCTCGGCGCCGGCGACGCCGCGGGCGGAGCAGGAGGCCGGGGCGCCGGGGGCGGAGCCACTGCCGGCAGCGTGGGCGGCACGCTGGGCAGACTCTGCACCAGGGCCGAGGGCGGCATCGCGGGCACGTCCAGGGGCGGCAGGCCGGGGTCGCTGGCCGGAGCCGGCCGCCAGCCAAGATCGGCGCGGGCCAAGCGCGCGATGTAGTAGCGGTCCGCCGTCAGCGCCTCGGCTTCGCGGCGCAGCGCGCGGCCGCGCTCGCGCAAGGCGGCCAGCGCGGCGGTCTCGCGGCGCTCGCGGCAGAGCAGCGCGGCGAGATGCGCCTGGTTCGCGGCGCTCTGCTCGCGGAAGCTCACCACACCCAGCGCGGCCAGACACCCGATGAGGATGGCTTCACGCAGTGTCATGCGTCACCTGTTCGCTCCCCGCCCGCGCGGCGCGGGCGCTAGTGCCCCTTCTTCGCACGGGCCACGGTGGGCGCCTTGTCTCTCGCCTTCTCCTCCTCCTTGGCCTTCGCAAGCTGCTGGTCCACCAGTTGGTCGGGAGGGAGGAGCTCGAGCTGGAGGTCTCTGACTTTCCCGGCGAGCGCGGCCGGCGTCCTGAGCTGCGCCACCTGGGCTTCGAGCTTGCGGTTGGCCTCGACCAGCCTGCGGTGCTCGCCCTCGAGTCGCGCCACGCGGTAGCCGGCGTGGGTCACGGCGGCGCGCTCCGAGATGAGGAAGAGGGCGCCGGCGACCGCGAGGGCCACGACGACAAGGAATGCGACGAGGCGCGCCACAGGGCCAGTCTCCTGGCGGGGATCAGCCGAACACGCGGGGAGCCAGCCGCTGGTACGCCGCGCGCCGAGCCGTCTCGCGGCTTTCGTAGACGGCGGCGCCCCAGAACTCTATCGCATCCACCACGCCCACAATCGTCACGTCCTTCTCGATTGCGGCGTGGGCGCGCAGGAAGTCCGGCAACCGAATGCGCCCCTGGCTGTCGGGCACCACGGTGGTGGTGATGCTGCCAAGGGCGCGCTTGAAGTCGCGCACGGCGGTCTTCCCGAGCGAGGCATCGGCCTCCAGGTCAGCCAGCAGCTTCGCCAGCCGCTCCTGGGTGTAGGCCACGATGCACGGCTCCGCCCCGCATGTCAGGCAGAGGCCCTGGGCGAGTGCCTCGCCTGCCGCCTCGCGGAGTCGGGCGGGAAGGGCGATGCGGAACTCCTTGTCAAGGCTGTGGGTGAACTCGCCGAGGAACACTGCCGCTGTGCTCCAATATTCCCCGCTTTCCCCCACTTTGCCCCTAACAGTCTATCGCCTGCCCCGCGCTTGTCAAGGGCCTTTTGGCGATTTGGCACGCTTTTTCGGGGAGAAGACTACAGAATGGGGGATCGAGAGCCAGGAGACACTAAGGGTTGTATGCCCGGCGCCGCGAAGGGAACAGGCATGGGCCAACGCTACGGTGCGAGCGCGCGGGGAGTTGCGGCGCGGTGTCAGTGCGGTTTCGGGGAGCTCTGAGCGAGCTTCTGCAAGGCGTAGCTGGCCGCGCGAGCGGCCTCGGAGTCGTCGTCTGCCCTGCTGGCGGCCTCGAGGGCCTTCCGGGCCGCCGCGGCGTGCGGGGAGGCGGGGTGGCGACGCAGGAGTTCGCCGACGCCCCACACAACCTCGGCCTTGGCGTCGTCGGCCGCGGTGCCGAGGCGGTCGAGCAGCGGCTTGAGGGCCTCGGCGTCGCCCACGCGCCCCAGCGCGCCGGCGGCCAGCGCCACGAGCGCGTCGTCCTGCAGGGCGGCCACAAAGGTGTCCTGCGCCGCAGGCCCTTGTGCCTCGAGTGCCGTCGCGGCGTGCCACTGCACGCTCTCGTCGGTATCCTTGAGACGCTGGGCGAGGGCCGCGATGGCCTTGGGGTCCTTGAACTGGGCGAGGGCCACGGCGGCCACGCGACGCACGTCGGGGTCGCTGCACTCGGCCGCGAGCGTGATGGGGTCGAGGGCCGCGGCGGCGGCCTCGGCGCCGATCTGTTCGGCAATGCGCCCGAGCCCCGCCACGATGCCCCAGGCCGTGTACTTCGCTGCGCGGCCCTCTGCTTTCTTCTGGATGCGGTCGAGCGCGCCGCGAAGATGCTCGAGCAACACGGGCACGGCCTTGGGTCCCAGGGTGCCGAGGGCGTCGGAAGCGTCGGCGCGAATCTTCACCTCCTCGTCGCCGAGGAGGTCCACCAGGTACTTCACGGCCTCGAGGTCGCCTTTGCGGCCGAGGGCCTGGGCGGCGACCAGTTTCACGATGCTGTCGTCGTCGCCCATCGCCTGGCGGAGCGCGCTGAGCGCGGCGTCGGATTCGGAGGTGGCGAGCACGCCGGCGGCGGCCCGCTTGATCCGGGCGCGCTCGCCGGCGGCCGGGTCGAGCAGGCCGGCGAGCTTCGCGTCGCGCTCGCCGCTGGGCAGGAGCACCAGGGCTTCGATGGCATCGGCGCGGGCGCCGGCGTCGAGCCGGCGGTCGAGGGCGTCGGTAAACAGCTTGTCGCGGCACCGGGCGGTGGCGGTGGCGATGCGGTCGAGGAAGGCGGCGACGAGGTCGGGCGCGTGTGGCTGGAGCTGCCGCGCGGCCAGCAGCGCCACGCGGCTGTCGTCGTCCTTGGCGAACATGGCGGGGAGCAGGGCCTGGAGCTTCTCGGGAAAGCCCGCGGGCTGGCCCGTCTTGGCGATCTCCAGGCAGTGGCACAGGGCGGCATAGCGCACGTCGCGGGCCTTGTCCTCGGCCGCGCGCTGAAGCAACAGGTCGGCGGCGCGCGGGTCGCGCGAGGCGGCCAGCTCGCGCACCGTGTCGAGGCGGATGTCGTCGTCGGTGCTCGCGATGCGTTCGAGCAGGCGGCCCCAGTCCTTCTCGGCGGCGGCGGCCGGCGGCTCCTGGGGCGGGGCGAGGGTGTGGATCGAGCGCAGCGCGTTGCGGGCGAGCGCCTCGGTGGCCGCGGCGATCAGCTCGGCGTCGTCGCCGCGGAAGGCGAGGACCAGGTCGTTGGCGGGCGCGGAGAGCTGGGTGAAGTGGCCCAGAGCCTTCGCGGCGGCGATCCGCAGGGCGTGGTCGCTGCCCTTCAGCACCTCGAGCAGCGGCGCGGCCGCCGTTTCGGCCTCGGCCTTCGCCAGCGAGGCCCTGGCGGCGATCACGCCCAGGGCCTCCGCCGCCGCCGCTCGCAGGGTCTGCGGGTCGCGGCGGATGCCGTAGTCGTTCACCGTCTTCTCGATGTCTTTGAGCGTCAGGAGGTTGCTCAGCGGCTTGATCACCGAGCGGCCGTGTTCGGCCAGCGTGCGCTCGGCGCGCGAGCGGGTCGCCGCGTTCGAGAGGTCGGCCAGCAGCTTGTCCACGTCGTGCGCCCCGCCGCCCGAGCAGCCCGCCAGCAGCAGGCCCAGCGGCGCGAGGGCGAGGAGGGGCAGGGTCCGTCGTCGTCTCATGGCAACCGCCTCCGCGCGGAGTGGTGAGTGCGTCCTGCGGCGCGAGGCGGAGTATAGCACGTCCCCGCGCGGCGAGTCAACCGCGCGTCCGGGAACGGGCATCGCCCCAATCCTGGCGCCCGCGTTCGCCTGCCGTGTCTTGGAAACCAGACACGGCGCCGCCATACCTGCTCAGCTCTTCTGCCGCCGAGAGATGAGCAGGTATGGCGCTTTGGCGATCCGGGCGGCTCTACGGCCTCTCCACCCATACTTGCTCAATTTCCTCCCCCCCTGGGATGAGCAAGTATGGCGTTTGGGCGATCCGGGCGGCGCGGCGGCCTTTCCGGCCATACTTGCTCAATCTCCTCCCTCCTGAAGTGAGCAAGTATGATGGTGGGGCGTTCGGGCCTCTTCGGGGGCCGCGGGGGCGCCGCGCGTCGGTTGATTTGCGGGCGGGTTTGGTGTACATTCTGCGTGTGATTGGAAGGGAGCGCAATGTCGGCGATCACTCCTGAGGCGGTGGCGACGGGTCGGGACCCGGGCCAGACGCTGCTGTTGGCGTGGCTGTTGCCGGGGGCCGGGCACTGGTTTGCCGGGCTGCGTGGCCGCGCGCTGCTCTACGGCGCGTCGGTGATCGGGCTGTTCCTGGCGGGCCTCGCAATGGGCGGGCTGGTGACCGCGTCGGTGTACGGGCACAAGTGGGCGTTCCTTCTCCAGATGTTCAACGGGCCGCTGGCGATGGCGGCCGCGGTGGGGCACTACGCGGCGCGGCAGGCGCTCGCCGGCGCCGGCGCGGCGGCGTGGCTGAGAAACCTGGTGTCGCCCGGGCCATCGCCCGTGGCCGACCTGGGGATGACGTTCACGCTGGTGTCGGCGGCGTTCAACGTGCTGGTGCTGGCCGACGCCTACTATCTGGCCGACCGGCCCGCGGAACCGACGGCGGAGGCCTCCTCGTGAGCGAGTCGGCGTTGCGCTACGTGGCGGGACTGGTGCTGTGCGCGGTGATCGCGGTGGCCTACAGCGCCACGCGCAAGCAGGGGCTGCGCGCCATCGCGCGCGACAGCGTGGTCGTGTTCGGCTGCATGCTGGGCGTGGTGGCCGCGGTGGCCGCGGTGGTGTGGGGGCTGTGCGCGCTGAAGTAGTCTCCTTGGGGGCCAGGAGTCCTCGGGGCCATGTCGCTTCGGGTCGCGGTGCTGGGCGCGTCGGGGTTCGGGCGGCACCATGCCAAGTGGTACGCCGAGCTGGGCTGCGAGGTGGTGGCCTTCCTGGGCTCGTCGCCGCGGAGCGTGGAGGCCACGGCGCAGGCCCTGCGCCAGGCGATCGGGTTCGAGGGGCGCGGCTACACGTCGCTCGACGCGTTGCTGGCCAGCGCCCGGCCCGACGCGGTGAGCGTGTGCACGCCGCCGCCGCTGCACGGCGAGCACGCGCTGGCAGCGCTCGAGGCCGGCTGCGCGGTGCTGTGCGAGAAGCCGTTCGTGTGGCGGCCGGGCGCGCCCGGCGCCACGCTGGCGGCCGAGGCGGCGCGGCTGGTGCGGGTGGCCGAGCGCCAGCGGCTCGTGCTGGCGGTGAACACCCAGTACGCGGCCGCGGCGGAGGAGTACCGCCAGCTCGCGCCCGACGCCGTGGCGGCGCCCGAGCGCTTCTTCGGCGAGATGGCCTCGAAGCTCAAGCCCGACGGCCCCCGCGGCCGCGACATCGTGGTGGACCTCCTGCCCCATCCGCTGAGCGTGCTGCTCGCGCTGCTGCCCGAGGCCGAGCTGCGGCCCGGCTCGGTGCGGGCGGCCATCGAGGCCGAGAGCACGACGGCCCGGTTCCAGGTGGCGGCGGCGGGCCGCACCGTGGCCGCCACGGTGCGCGTGGCCAAGCTGCCCGAGGCCCCCTTCCCGCGCCGCTTCGGCCTCAACGACCAGATCGCCGAGGTGGGCACCCGCGCCGACGAGCAGGGCGTCTACCGCGGCATGGTGAGCCTGGGCGGCCGCGAACGCGTGTGCGACGATTTCATGCGGACCTCGCTCGCCCGCTTCTGCCGCGCCGCGCGGGGCGAGGGCCCGCCCCTGGTGGACGCCCGGGCCGCCCTGCGCAATCTCGAGATGCTTCTCGGCATCCTCGGGGAGGCCCGGCGGTGAAGCCCGAGAGCCTCTTCCGCGAAGCCCAGGCCGAGGTGGACCGCCACAAGTACCTCGAGAGCGAGAAGCGGGGCTACGACCTCGGCCACGACGCGGTGGACGACTGGCACCGCCGCTACTGGACCCTCTGGCTGCGGCACCGGTGGCTCGAACACCTGCTCGGCCAGCGCTGCTGGGAGGAACTGGAGGTCTGGCGCTTCGGCCGCCTGCGCACCCTGTTTGCGGGCCACGAGGCCCTGCTCGAGGAGATCGCCACCCTGGTGCGCCGCGGCGCCGAGAACACCGATGTCGTCTTCTGGGCCGCCCGCACCCATCTGAGCGAAATGCCCCTCATCGAGAGCATTCTCACCGAGGTGCGCATCAACGAGATCCGCTGCTCGCGCCAGTGCTTCCTCTTCGCCAAAGAGCCCGAGGACTGACCCGCCCCGGGCGGCCGGGAGGCCGACGTGTCGCTCTTCGTGGACAGGTTTCTCGGCTACCTCGAGGGCGAGCGCGGCTACTCGCCCCAGACGCTCCGCGCCTACGCCGCCGACCTGGCCGGCTTCGCCGACTTCGCGGCCCGCGGGGCGGACGACTTCGACCCCGCCGCGGTCACCACGGTGCAGCTCCGCGGCTACCTGGCCCGCCTGCGGAACCAGGGGGCGGCGCGCAGCACCACCGCGCGGAAGATCGCCTCGCTGCGCTCCTTCTACAGATACCTGCTGCGCGAGGGCATCGTCAACCACAACCCCGCCAGCGATCTGCGCCTGCCGCGCCGCGAGAAGCGCCTGCCGGTGTTCCTCGACGAGGCTGAGGTCGCCCGCCTCCTCGCCACGCCCGACCCCGCCGATCCGGCCGGCTGTCGCGACCGCGCGATCCTCGAGGTCCTCTACAGCACCGGGATGCGCATCAGCGAGCTGGCGGCGGTCAGCTTCGAGGATCTGGACCTCCTGGGCGAGGTCCTCAAGGCGCGGGGCAAGGGCAAGAAAGAGCGTCTGGTGCCGCTCGGCGGCCCGGCGCTTCAGGCGCTGCGCGACTACCTGGCCGTCCGGCCCTCGCTCGCCGGCGGCCGTCGCGTCAGCGCGCGCGCTCTCTGGCTCAACAAGGGCGGCACCCGGCTGTCCGACCGCGGGATTCGCCGCCTCTTCGAGAAGCACGCGCGCGCCGCCGGCCTGCCCGCCACGGTGACGCCGCACACGCTCCGCCACAGCTTCGCCACGCACATGCTCAACCGGGGGGCCGACCTGCGGGCCGTGCAGGAGCTGCTCGGCCACGCCAGCCTCGCCAGCACCCAGGTCTACACCCACGTCACCACCGAGAAGCTCAAGAGCGTCTACGGCAAGGCCCATCCCCGCGCGTAGGCCATCTTGAGAGTTCTTGGAGGGGGATCGGGGGAACCTTCTTCCCCAAGAAGGTTCCCCCGCTCTTCATCTCTTGGCATAGGCGTCGGCCACCCGCACCATCGCCATGAAGTTGCGCGCGGCGTGTTCGCCGTAGGTGCCGGACGAGGTGCCGCCGAGCATGAAGCCGTCGGGCCCGGCCTGCTCGAGCCGCGCCTCGGCGAGGCCGCACACCTCGCGCTCGGGCAGCTTGTCGAGCACCTCCATGTCGTCGAGGTTGCCCACGATGCAGGTGCGGCCGTCCAGGCGGCGTTTGGCCTCGGCCAGGTCGCAGTCGCCCCAGGGAGGCGCCTCGAAAGGGTCCATCGAGTCGATCCCCAGGTCCGCCAGCGGCTCGAGGAAGCGCATGATCGGCCCGTGGTTGTGGTAGTGCACCACGGCCCCGTGGCGGTGCATGATCTCGATCTGCTGCGTGTCGAAAGGGGCGAGGAGCCTGGGGACGGCCGCCGGCCCGAGTTGCACGGTGACGTACTCGCCGCCGATGATGCGGAAGGCGTCCACGCCCGCTCCGCAGGCGGCCTCCACGAAGGCGTCGAGCCGCGCGGAGGCCACGCGGCACATCTCGACGAAGAGGTCGGGCGCGTCGGCCCACAGCAGGCAGAAGTCCTCGGGCGACAGCACGGTGGCCGGCCAGCAGACGGCGTTGCACACGCCGGAGCACACGAGGGCCTCGTCGCCGTACTGGGCCCTTGTGGCGTGGAACGCCGCGAAATCGGCCTTCAGCGGCTCGTAGGGCACCGAGAGCAGCTTCTCGACGTCGGCGGCCGATTTGCAGGGGAACTCGATGGTGGCCGAGGTGACGGCCGTGCGCTGGTGGCGCGAGCGGAGGTCGCCGGCCGGCGTGTGGTAGATCGTGGTGGTGAGCGTGCCGTCGGCGGTCGTCTCGGTGGCCGTTTCGGAGACGAGGCGCGCGCCGCAGAACGAGAAGCCGCCGCCCCAGGCCTCGATCCACAGGTCGCAGGCCGCCACCAGTTCGCGCCCCAGGGCGCTGTCGGGCGCGATGCGGCCGAAGCCCCAGGGCGACACGGGCACGCGGTCCGGCCGCCCGCCGCGAATCGCACACAGCATTCGTTCGCGCGAGGTCAAGGCCGGTCTCCTGTCGCAAGAGTCTCTGAGGGGAGGCTGGGAGGGGAACTCTCTGCGAGAGAGTTCCCCTCCCGCTCCCGCTCATTTTCCAAACCCGTCGCGCTTCTCCCATTGGGTGGGGTGGTCGAGGGGGTGTTCGCGGGCCAGCACGGAGCGTGCGATGCGGCGGAGGCCCTCGTCGAGGCTGGTCTTGGGCGGGCCGAGGAGGCGGGCCATCTCGCTCGCGTCGCCGAGCAGGCTGGTCCCCTTCGGGGTGCCCTTGAACGTCGGCTTTCGGCCCATGAGCTCGCCGAGGCGCTCGGCGATGTCGCGCACCGCATAGGTCTCGGGGCTGGTGAGGTTCAGCACCTTCGGCGGCACGCTGGCCACCTGCCACGAGGCGATCATCGCGTCCATCAGGTCGTCGAGCCAGATGCAGTTCACGCGTTCGGTCGTGAGGTCCACCGGCTCGCCGTCGCGTATCTGGCGGGCGATGTCGGTGGGCACGCCGAACTCCTCGTGGTAGCCGTAGAAGATGCGCTGGAGCACGGCCGGCGTCTGGTTGCGGCGGCTGAAGTAGTCCACCATCCACTCGCCGCCGAGGCGGGTCATGGCATAGAGGCTGGGCGGGCGGGGCGGCGTGGCCTCGGAGGCCGGCTCGGCCGCGTCGGCGTAGACGTTGCCGCTGGAGGCGAAGAGGAAGGCCCGCGTGCCGGCGAAGTGCTCCATCGCGCGGCCGACGGCGCGGACGTTGATCTCGACGGTGGCTTCGGCGTCGGCCTCGGAGCCGAACTTCAGCGCCGCCTCGTGGAACACCGCGTCGTAGTCGTTCGGAATGCCGTGGAAGGCGGCGGGGCAGGTGACGTCGGTGGTGAAGCAGCGCACGCCCAGGGCCTCGAGCCGCTCGCGCTGGCCCGGTTTGCCGAAGCGGGCGAGGGCGTGCACCTCGTTGCCCAGGCCCACGAGCTTGGGCACCAGGTGTTTGCCGATCTTGCCGGTGCCGCCCACGACCATCACGCGTTTGCCGGTCATCATCGGATCCCCCGATCGTTCGTAGTGCGGGCTTCAGCCCGTTCTTGCAGATGCGGCCTGAAGGCCGCACTACAAACAAGTGTCATGGGCGCCCGCCTCGCCACAGGTCGTAGGGCTTGGCGGCGCGGGTGCGGAAGGGGAGCTTGACCTTGCGGCCCGCGGCCGCCGAGCGATAGGCGGCGAAGAGAACCTCGAGCACGGCGCGCCCGTCCTCGCCCGTCTCCAGCGGCTCCAGGTCGTCGGCCACGCAGTTCACGAAATGCTCCATCTCCTGCGGAAAGCCGTAGTTCCAGGCCTCCTCGTAGATGGTGAAGGACCAGCCCTTCGTGGCCCCGGCCTTCTCGACGGCGTAATCGTAGCCGCCGGCCGAGTAGGTGAGAATGGCGTTGCCCTGGAGCAGGTTGGCGTAGGCCACGCCAGCCGAGCCGTAGACCTCGGCCCGGTCGTCCATGCCGCCGGGCTTGGTCCAGCTCTCCTCGGCCACGCAGGTGACGCCGCCCTCGAAGTTCAGGACCAGCAGGGCGTTGTCGTCCCCGCGGGTCCTCTTGCCGTGCACGTAGGTGCCCATCTCGGCATAGACGTCGAGGACGCGCGGCTTGCCGAGCATCCAGCGGAAGAACTCGATGGCGTGGCAGCCCATGTCCATCGCCACACCGCCGCCGGAGCGCTCGACGTCCCAGAAGTGCGGCGCGTGCGGCCCGTCGTGCTTCTCGCTCTGCTTGAGGAGCGTGAGCTTGCCCAGCGCCCCGTCGTCCGCGAGCTTCTTGAGGCGGACGTACTTGGGTGCGAAGCAGAGCTCCTCGGCGTACATGAGCTTGACGCCCGCCTTGCGGCAGGCGGCGATCATGCGGTCGGCTTCGGCCAGGTTCAGACACAGGGGCTTCTCGCACACCACGTGCTTGCCGGCGGCAGCGGCGTGGCAGGTGATCTGGCAATGCACATCGTTGGGGGCGCCGATCACCACCAGGTCCACCTCGGGCATTTCGAGCATCCGGCGGTAATCGGTGAATGCGTGCGGGATGCCGTGGGCTCTGGCGAAGGCGACGGCGTGGCCGGGCGTGGGCGAGGCCACGGCGGCCAGCCGGGCCCGCGGCACGCGCTTGAGCGCCTCCGCGTGGATCGTCGAGACGAACTGCGAGCCGACTAGGCCGACGCCGACGGGGGTCATGGGTGGCGCCTTCCGTATGGGCAGTATGGACGCAACGGACACCGTGGACAGGGTAGCGCCGGGCCGTCCGCCACGTCCGCAGCGTTCACCATGTCCACCTGGACCAGAACCGGGTCACACATCCAGATTGGTCGCCTCGAGGGCGTGGTGCTCGATGAATTCGCGGCGGGGCTGGACGGCGTTGCCCATGAGCAGGCTGAAGAGGCGGTCGGCCTCCACGGCGTCCTCGAGGCGCACGCGGAGCAGGGTGCGGCTCTCGGGGCTCATGGTGGTGACGCCGAGCTGGTCGGGGTTCATTTCGCCCAGGCCCTTGTAGCGCTGAATCTGGATGCCTTTTTCGCCCACGGTGCGGATGCCGGGCGCGATCTCGCTGATGCTCTTGAGCTCGAGGGCGTCGTTCTCGTAGCTGAGGCGGTACTTGGGCGGCGCGTCGGGGTCGGGGTCGGGAAAGTAATCGGCCACGGGGAAGCCGCGGCGTTCCAGGCTCGAGAGGGTCTTCTCGATATCGCGGCTCTCGTGAAGCTCGGTGATGGTGAGCGAGCCGTTGAGGACGGCTTCGCCATCCTCGACCTCTTCGTCGTCGCGCTCGGCGGCGAGGCGGCCGGCGATGAGCCGGGCCTCTTCCTCGGAGTGGGCGAAGTGGTGCTCGCCGGCGACGTGGACGCGGAAGATGGGGAGCTTGCCGTCCTGCTCGCGGCGGTTGGCGAGGAGGGTCTCGAGGGTGATGCCGTGCTTGCGGAGTGTGCGCTCGTGGTCTTCCATCTCGAGGAGCAGGCCGACCAGCTCGCGCAGGGCGCTGCCGCTGAAGGTGGCGCCGTCGCTGACGGCGGTGAGGGTGGTGCCGTCGAGACCGAGCTCGATCAGCGCGGCGCGGAAGTCCTCGTCGGTGAGGTAGTACTGCTCGCGGTTCTTGCGGCGCACCCGGTAGAGGGGCGGCTGGGCGAGGTAGACGTAGCCGTCGCGGATCAGCTCCTGCATGTGGCGGAAGAAGAAGGTGAGCAGCAGGGTGCGGATGTGGGCGCCATCCACGTCGGCATCGGTCATGATGATGACCTTGCCGTAGCGGCGCTTGGCGACGTCGAACTCGTCGGCTCCGATGCCGGTGCCGAGGGCGAGGATGAGGGTCTGGATTTCGGCGTGGCTGAGCATCTTGGCGATGCGGGCCTTCTCGACGTTGAGGATCTTGCCCTGAAGGGGCAGGATGGCCTGGAACATGGCGTCGCGGCACTGCTTGGCGTTGCCGCCGGCGCTTTGGCCCTCGACGATGAAGAGCTCGGTGGTCTCGACGTCGCGGCTCGAGCAGTCGGCGAGCTTGGTGGGCAGGCTGCCGCTGGAGAGGGCGCTCTTGCGGCGCGTGAGGTCGCGGGCCTTTCGGGCGCTCTCGCGGGCCTCGGCGGCGACCACCGCCTTGTCCACGATGGCCCGCGCGGTCTTGGGGTTCTCCTCGAAGTAGGTGCCGAGATTGGCGTTGACGACCGCCTCGACAATGCCCTGGACCTCGCGGTTGCCGAGCTTGGTCTTGGTCTGGCCCTCGAACTGCGGGTCGGGGACCTTGACGTTGATCACGGCGGTGAGGCCCTCGCGCACGTCCTCGCCCTGGGGCGCGTTGTCGCCCTTGAGCAGGTTGTGGGCCTTGGCATAGGCGTTGATGGTGCGCGTGAGGGCCGAGCGGAAGCCGTAGAGGTGGGTGCCGCCTTCGATCGTGTTGATGTTGTTCACGAAGGAGAAGACGTTCTCGTTGTAGCCGTCGTTGTATTGCATGGCGACTTCAACGATGATCCCGCTCTCTTCTTTCTCGAAGAAGACGACGTCCTTGTGGATGGCGTCCTTGCCCTCGTTGAGGTGCTGGACGAAGGCGGCGATGCCGCCCTCGTACTGATAGTCGCGCTGCTTATCGCTGCGCTCGTCGCGGAGGGTGATGCGGATGCCGCGGTTGAGGAAGGCCAGTTCGCGCATTCGGTTGGCAATCGTGTCGAAGTGGAAGGTGGTGTCGGCGAAGATCTCCCTGTCCGGCTTGAACGTGATCGCGGTGCCGCTGCTCTTGCTCTTGCCGATCACCTTGAGTTCGGTCACCGTCTTGCCGCGCTCGTAGCGCTGGTGGTGGACTTCGCCGCCGCGCCGCACCTCGACGGCGAGCCACTCGCTCAGGGCGTTCACCACAGTAACGCCTACCCCGTGGAGGCCGCCCGAGACCTTGTAGGTGTGGTGGTCGAACTTGCCGCCGGCGTGGAGCATGGTCATGATGACCTCGACGGCGGGCTTCTTCTCCGTCGGATGCAGGTCCACGGGGATGCCGCGGCCGTTGTCGGCGATCGTCACACTGCCATCGGCGTTGATCTGGACGTTGATCTCGGTGCAGAAGCCGGCCATGGCCTCGTCAATCGAGTTGGCGACCACCTCCTCGATGAGGTGGTGGAGACCTCGCATGCCCGTGTCGCCGATGTACATGGCCGGCCGGCGTCGAACCCCTTCGATTCCGGGAAGCACCTTGATCTTGCTCGCATCATAGGTCGAGTCCTGCGTGTCCGTCATACTACCTCCTGGGCATCGCCGAGGGGCGAAACACGATGTCGAGAACCCGTGTGCCCGGCACCCTCGAACGCAACTCCCTCAGCAGTTCCGTCTTGTGGAACGTCTGCAACTCGTGCAGGTGGGCGGCGGAGTCGACGTCCACGTACAGCTTGTGGTGGGCGAACCCTGCCACCCGCGTGTGCGGGAGAATACCCGGGCCGACGATTTCCTCCCAGGCTCCGTAGAGTTCAAGGTGCTTCAATCGGTTGGTGAGGCCCTTGCACTCCAGGAAGCTGTTCAGAATCTCCCCCAGCCGTTGTGGTCCCGCTGGCTTCTTCATTCGCGGCTGACCGGCATGACCACGTAGAGGAAATCCTTCCCCGCGCGGAACAGCCCGGCGCTCCCGGCGTCCCGGAACTCGAGTCGCACACTCTCCTCCTCCAACACCCGCAGGAACTCGGTGAGGAACTCCGGGTTGAAGCTGATGTCCACCTTCTCGTCTTTATACTCGATGGGCAGGCTGATGCGCGCCTCGCCAGCCTCCGGCGCGGAAGAGCGGACCTCAAGGGTATTCTTGGAGAAACACAGTTGCACGGTGCTGGAGTCGGGGCTCGTAACCAGCGCCGCGCGTCGCACGGCCGAGTGGAGTCGTTCGCGATCGAGGTCCACCTTCTTGTCGTGATCCTTTGGGATCACGCTCTCATAAGGCGGGAAGTGGCCCTCGACGAGACGCGAGGAGACAACCGCCTGCTGGGTGCGCGCCACGACCTGGGTCTCACTCACATTGATCCGAACCTTCTCATCGCCATCGTTCAGCACCTTGATGATCTGGTCCAGCGCCTTCGTGGGGACAATCAACGACTCATTCGTCCCGGCGGGGTTCTTGGCCTTCTTTTCGATGTGGGCCAGGCGCCGGCCATCAGTGGCCACCATTTCCACTTTGCTCGGCTTGATCACCAGGAGCACGCCATTGAGTGCATAGCGGTGCTTGCCCTTGTGCGCCGAGAAGGAGGTCTTGGTCACCATTTCGACGAATTCCTTACGGTCGAACTCATAGGCCTTCCCTTCATCAAAGGTAGGCAGCTCGGGGAACTCCTCGACAACCTCGGTCGGCAGACGGAATTCGCTGTCCGTCGTCGTGATCAGGCAGTGTCCATCCTCGCTCTTGATCTCAAGAGCCTCCTCTGCGGTCTCACGCAGAATCGAGGCCACTCGGGCCTGCGGCACCGCGATGGTTCCCTCCTCGATCACCTCGCCGCCCTGAATCTGAAGGCGAATGCCGATCTCGAGATCTGTCGCCTGAAGCTCAATCTGGCCTTCCTTGGCGCAGAGCAATACATCAGCCAGAATGGGCCTCGTAGGCCGCTGTTGCACCACGCTGCCGACCAGTTGAAATGCCGTGTGAAGCGGCGCCGTCTGGCACTTGATCTTCATCGGGTCTGAGCCTCCTGCTAAGGCTGGGGTTTCCCTCGCATCAGGGTAGCTGCGGAGGGCAGGTTCTTCCTCTTAATGTAGTCATTTGACAAAGAAAAGCAAATGTTAAATGAGGCTGTGAGCATGTGAACAGATCGTTGAAGCAGCGTTATAAGGGCTTGATGCACTGACACTTATGTTAAGTGCATCAGTGTTGATAGCTGTGGGTAGATGGCTGACTGGTAGCGAGTGGGTCGTTGTGTCTGGTGAGGTTGCGCACACGGCCAAGTACAAACCGACTGGACTTGTGGATAGAGGAAGGAAATGGCTCACCAAAGACACAGAAACTACCCCCTACCTATCCACTGCTCAGGACGGGTGGTCATCACCGTTTGGAGCGGAGTTGGGTGGTCAGATGCTCAATGGAACCGGCCACAGATGGCCGCGTCTCAATGAGTTCGCGCACCCGGTCACAGGCGTGCATGACAGTGGTGTGGTCCCTGCCCCCAAAGTAGCCGCCGATCTCCTCGAGTGAGTGGCGCGTGAGGGTCCGAGCGAGATACATGGCGATCTGACGCGGCTGAGCGACAGACTGCGTTCGTTTCTTCGACTGGAGTTCCGAAAGCTTGACCTGGAAGTGTACGGTGACCGCCTTGATGACATCGTCCATGGTGATGGCCGCTGCAATGTGGTCCACGGAGTCGCGGAGCGCGTCGCGGGCAAGCTGGACATCAATGGGCTTGTTCATCAACGAGGAGAAGGCGAGCACTTTGGTGACGGCGCCTTCGAGATCGCGTACGCTCGAGTCGATATTCTCGGCGATGAAGTGGAGGACGTCGTCCGGCAGGGCGCGGCCGCGATGCTGGGCCTTCGTGCGCAGGATGGCGAGACGCATCTCATAGGAGGGCGCATCAATACGGGCGACGAGGCCCCATTTGAACCGCGAAACCAGCCGTTCTTCGAGTTTCGTCAACTCCTGCGGGGGACAGTCGCTCGAGAGCACGATCTGCTTGCCTGAGTTATAAAGGGCATTGAACGTGTGGAAGAACTCCTCCTGCGTCACCTCGCGCGCGCCCTTGCACAGGAAGTGGATATCGTCAATCAGCAGGACGTCCTTGTTGCGGTAGATCTCCCGGAATTTCTCGCGCTCGTTGTTCTGCACGGAGGCGATGAAATGGTTCATGAAGTTCTCGCACGACAGGTACAGCAGGTTCAGCTCAGGCCTGTGTGCGAGCAGGTGGTGGGTGATGGCCTGGATCAGGTGGGTCTTACCGAGCCCCACGCCGCCGTGAAGAAAGAAGGGATTGTAGGCCTGCCCCGGATTCTCGGCAATCGCCAGAGCCGCTGCGTGCGCCACCGCGTTTGAGGTGCCGGCCACAAAGGTATCAAAGACATATTGCTTGTTCAGCCGCGCAGCCCAGTCAACAGGGTAGTACCGGCGCGGCTCAGGGCGCGACGTGAGAACCGGGGACGCGGAACGCGGCTCTGGCCCGGGCGGAGGTTCCACCTGGGCAGAGGCGGGCGTCTCGTGGACGACGAACTCCACCGCCGGGCGCTGGCCTGTCACCGTGAGCACCGCGCGCTGGATCGTGTCGGTGTAGTGCCGCCGTAGCCACTGGTGATAGAAGGAGTTCGGCACCCGCAGCGTGACCGCCTGGGGCGACAGGTCGGTCATCTCGATGCTTCGAAACCAGGTGTCGAATTGCTGGGAACGGACGTTTCGCTGGATTTCCTGGAGAATCGCAGGCCAGAGGGCTTCCTGTGGCATAAGTGCGCCGCCTTTCCCTGCACGGGTTTTCCACAGGCTACCCACAGCGTTCGGCAGGCAGAACCGCAGATGCAAGCCGTGAGCTGCCGCGCTCCCAGCCTTCATCTCCTCCACGCGATCGGTGCCCCATCTGGCAACGTAAGCCAATTACAGCAAGCGACTTACGGTGACAGGTTCAGGAATGGGCTCTCAGGACGGTCCGCAGAGGTCCGGGCTGCTTCAATGCCTTCGCGAACACTGCTCTCAGGTAGCAGATAGTCTTTTGCACACGCACGGCTGCGCCCGTAGGCGCAACGGGCGCTGATCCTAGCGCGCGAGAGAAAAATGTCAATCCCCGGTCGGGGCAAATCCGGTAGCGAGCCCCGGCGACCCAGCCCACTTTGTTGAGAAAGGGCAAGAACTCTGCAAGAAAACAATGAGACGAAATTTGGCGGCAGAGCGGCGCACCCACGCGTTACCCACACAATGCGCACAGGGCTGCCGGCGGCGCTTCTTAGCGCGCCTTGCGCGCGTCCGCGCCGCGGCCCTTCTTCCGACGCTTCGAGGGTGCGGGTTCCTCCGCACGCGGGGCCGCGCCCCGCACACGAGCCGTCAGAAACTGCCAGCCGTGTGAGATCACATAGAGAAGGCTCAGAAGAAACGCGAACGACGCCACCCCCGTGTCGGCATAGGGCACCAGATGCCGCGCGGCGCCCGTCACTGGGTCCGGCCCGAGCCAGAACGCGTCGAGCAGAAACAGCGCCACCACGGCGAGCGAGAGCGTGAACTTGGCGTTCCACAGCTTCACAACTCGCCTCCTGGCGGGCCTTTGCGGTTCGGCGCGGGCCGCGGGCCTTGCGGCAGCGCGCGCTCGAGGAGCCGCACCGCCTCCTCCAGCAGCCGGCGATTCTCCTGCCAGTCGCCCCGCTGCGCCGCCTCGAGCGACGCCTTGTCGAGCGCGCGCGCGCGCGACACGTCCAGGCCGCGGGCCTCGGCCTCGCGCATCAGCGCGTGCAGCCGTTCCACGATCTGCCGCGGCTCGCCCTTGGCCTTCGGCGCGAAGCCAGGGAAGTCCTCCTTCGGCATCGGCATGAAGGGCTCTTCGCCCTTCGGCAGGGGGCCAAACGGCTCGCCTGGCCCGTCCTTGCCTCTCGGCACTGGGCCAATGGGGCGCCCCAGACCCGGCCGCGGCCCCGGCCCCGTGCCGCGGGGCTCGCCGAGGAACTGCACGAAGAACTCGCCCGCTACGCCCAGGCTCACAGCCGCGACGGCCGCCAGGCCCGCATAGCGCGCCGCCCGCGGCAGGCGCATCAGCAGCGCGGCCGCGCCAATGGCCAGCGGGGCCAGCATCGGCGAGAGCTTCCGGCTCATGAACTGGAAGCTGTCCCCGCGAATCGTCCGATAGCACAGGTAAACGCCCAGGAACAGCCCAAGCCACAGGCCGAGGAAGAGGGCCGGGCGCAGCCGCCTCCGCTCCATCAGCAACAGCCCGGCCGGCGCCAGCAGCAGAACCGGGTAGCCCGCCAGAAGCCGCGTGAGGCCCACCGTGAGCGTGTAGCCCTGCGACATGAACCCGCGGGCCTCGCCCAGGAACAGATGCCGAAGCGAGAAGACCGCCTCGGCATCCCATAGTGCAAAGTACTTCGCCGTCGGCTGCCCGTCGAGCAGCGACAGCGCGCCGCCCGTCTCCCGCGCCAGCCGATACTGGTAGCCGCTGCCCAGGAGCTGCCCCGTCGTGGCATAGTTGTACCACAGCAGCGGCACCAGCCCGATGGCCATGCCCGCCACCACCGCGGCCACCCGACCCCAGCCGAATGGCTCTTGCGGCTCGGCCGCCCCCTCGCCGCGGTGCGCCCGGGCCAGCTCCCGATAGCGGAGCAGGAACAGCCCGGCCTCGTAGGCGACGATCGCCAGGAATGCGATCGCGTTCGTGTTGCGGAAGAACACGCTCAGCGCCAGCATCGCCCCCGCGATGGCGCACAGCCCCGGGCAGCGCTTGCGCCGCGCCGCGAAGTACAGCCCCAGCCCCGCCGTCGCCCACACGAAGTAATCGAAGTCGCTCATGTACACGCGGTAGAGCGTCGTCAGAAAGGTCGGATTCACGATGAGCAGCAGCGACGCCAGCACCGCCGTCTCGGCCGGCTCCTCGAGCTGCCGCCGCACAAACCAGTAGACGAACCCCACCACGCCGAAGGCCAGGAACACATTGGTCCACCGGTCCAGCCCCACCCTGTGGAACGCCGCCAGCAGCGCGTAGTGCCCCGGCGACCGCTCGCGGATGAAGCCCAGCGGCGACCGCACGCCCATCACCATCTGCGGCCCCACCTTCGCCGTGTCGGGCAGCGGAATCTTCGCCAGCTCGCGTGCCTCGGCCTCCGTCATCACCACCTTCCCGCGGGCGAAGGCATGCATCCCGTAGAAGAAATCGTCGTCGTCCGGCTCGATCATCCGGAATGGCAGCGCCATCGCCACGGCGCACGCGGCAGCGAGCACGGCCAGCGGAATCAGCACAGGAGGAAGCCGTCGAGACATGACACAACCTTTCCGGGCTGGGGCCCCTGGCCAATTGGTCCGACTGGTCCGACCTGTGCCAACGCGCCGGCCCGTCCGCCCGAATTATAGGCCGCCCCCGGGCCCCGATCAAGCTCACTGCCTCACGCCACTGGCCATTGCAGGCGTGCGCGATTGTCGCGCTTTCGCGCGGAAGCGCGACAATCACACCGCCCGCGCCCGCCCGCGCCCATTCCTGACCGCCCAACCCCAACACCGATCACCTATCCCGCACCCCTCATTGACACCCGCTGCGCCCGGCGCTACCATCGTCCTCGCGCAGAGGAGTGACCGCTGATGATAGACGTCCACGCCCATATCGGCCGCACGGGCAGGCGCCGCACCGACACGCTCTCTGCCCAGCAACTCGTCGCCAAGATGGATGCCTGGGGCATCGCTCAGGCCTGCGTCCTGCCCCTCCACGACAACCCCGAGGGCTGGTATCTCGGGAACACGACCGAGGAGGTCATCGCCGCCTGCGAGCGGCACCCCGGCCGCCTCATCCCCTTCTGCCTCATTGACCCGCGCTTTGGCGACAACAGCCCGACGAGCGACTTCCGCGACCTGTTGACCGAATATAAAGAGCGCGGCTGCCGCGGGATCGGCGAGTTCCTGCCCAATCTTCTGTTCGACGACCCCCTCTGCCTCAACCTCTACACCCAGGCGGGCGAGGCGGGCCTCCCCGTCCTCTTCGACATGATGCCCCAACTCGGCGGCATGTACGGCGTCGTGGATGAGCCTGGCTTGCCACGCCTTGAGCGCGCCCTCCGCGAGTCGCCCCACACGATTTTCATCGGCCACGGCCCCGCCTTCTGGGCCGATATCTCGGGCGACGTGCGGCCCGGACAGCGCGGCGGCTACCCCAAAGGCCCCGTCGCCCCAGGCGGAGCCGTCCCCCGCCTGATGGAGCAGTATGCGAATCTCTGGGCCGACCTTTCGGCGGGCAGCGGCCACAATGCCCTCACCCGCGACCGCGCCTTCGGCATCGAGTTTCTCAACCGCTTCAAGGACAAGCTCCTCTTCGGCACCGACGTCCTGCGCCACGACCAGACCGAGGCCGACATCCCCATCGTCGGCCTCCTGCGCCGCCTCCTGGCCGAAGGCCGCCTCCCCCCCGCCGCCCACGCCAAGATCGCCCGCGACAATGCTGTGAGGCTGCTGGGTGTGTGACTGCGGGAGGGCGAAGCAAACGCGGGCCGATCGGTCGTTGTGGGGAGAATCAGACCGTGCTTCGGGGGAAGAATAGCTCTTCGAAGGCCGATACGAAGAAGGAATCAGTCATCCCTGCGACAAAGTCCAAGGCCAGTTGCTCCGGCCTCTCCTCGCGCCATGTCCGGACATCGCGCACGAGGAACTCGCTCAAGACCTGCAGACACCACGGTCGTGCCTGGTCGGGGAAGAGATCGCCATCCTGCCTGTTCCCTGCGGCCGCGAGCAAGCTGGTGAGCTCATCAAACATGAATCGCATGGCCTTGTCAATCTGTCGGAAGCGCTGTGTGACGGTCTCGCTTCTGTAGATGCGCTCCCTGCTGAACTCGTAGAGAGCGTTCAGGGCCTCATGGACGGAGGCGCCAACGCTGATGCGGTCATGGTCACGGCTGTTCGTCACAATGTCCCTGACGAGGTTGGCGATGATGCTCTTGTTCCGTGTCCCGAGTGTCCGGCGGACCACCTTCGGCAGCTCGCCCTCAGCCACGAGCTTCTCCGCATACGCATCCTCAAGGTCCCTGCCGATATAACCCACCTTGTCGGCCCAACGGACGACGCAGCCTTCCAGCGTGGCCGGTCTGTCTTCACCTCGGCGGATGGACTCCAGACATTCGGGTTGTTTCTGCCTGTCCGGCTCCAGCGTCTGCTCGAAGCCCTCGCCATAGTGGCACGCGATCCCGTCTCGGACGGCAAAGGTCAGGTTCAGACCGCGGTGCTCATCGTAGGGGGAGTCGAGCAGGTCAACGACGCGCAGGCTCTGGAGTTCGTGCGAGAAGCCGGGCAGGCCCGCCTTTCGAGCCAACTCGTCGAGGCACCGTTCGCCCTTATGGCCGAAGGGCGCGTGTCCTACGTCGTGCCCGGCCGCGATGGCGGAGACCAAGTCGGTGTTGAGGAGCAGGGCGCGTGCGATCGTGTTCGCCACGGATGCGACGTGGAGGCTGTGTTCAAGCCGCGTACAGAGGTGGTCGTTTCGGGGAGAGATGAACACCTGGGTCTTGTGGCGCAAGCGGCGGAAGGCCCGCGAGTGGATGATCCGCGTGTAATCCCTCTCAAAGTCGGTACGGAAATCGTCTGGTGTGCAGGGGAACCTGCGCCCGGCGACACGGCGGTCGGCCGTCTTGGCTGCGACAGATCTGAGGACCCTTGCCTCAAGCCGCTCCCGCTCTTCCCTGGGGCACGAATCGGCGTGCGCCATGATCTCCCCTCAAGCGGAGCCTTGAGCTTCACGTAGCGACAACATGCCGGGTGTCTGGCTTGTGTGTGGCCACTTCCTCGGCCAGGACCGCGGCGATGTTAGCGATTCTGTCGCGGCTGTTGGCGGCAGCCCAGATTCTACCCCCCAGGTCGAGATACTGGGCGATCTGGTGGAGTCTTCGCCTGCTCCGCGTCGTGCGCGTTTCCTTCTGTGACGCGGCTCTCTTCACTGCTGTAACGACTTCCTGCGCGCCGCGGCACAACTGGAAATCGAACAGCCCCGTGACTAGCGGGTTGTCTTGTCCCAGGAACACCGAACGCGAATCCGACTTGTAGCCGACCATGATCTTGCCGTAACACCACGCGATCGCGGCCTCCGAGACCGCGCCTTCGTCGGGCACGCGGCCGTTGAGGTTCACAACGATGGCTTGGCACTTCTCAATAACCTGGTAGACGTCGAGAGCGAAGATGGCTTTTGCGGTGACGTCGCCCGCCTTGGCGTGCTCGACTCCCAGGGCAACCAGTTCATGGACCACCTTGGTCAGTTCGAGCCCGTCCCGTTGCGGCAAGAACGTCTCGAGCCCTGCACACTCGAGCGCATGAGCCAGTTCGCGCATCTCGTCCTGTTCCTTGGCGTTGAACAGAGGACCGGCGCAGTACACGCGAATCGTTTCTCTTGCCATGGCGAAACCCCACAATCGGGGAACGGTTACGGGGAGTGTTGCCCCCACTCACTCGTGTCGGTATACTACCAGATGGTGGAGCGCGCGTCAATAGTAGGTTCGCCCGGCCGAGGGCGTCTGCTGGTGACCGCGCGAGCGAGTTGGGGCAATGGCGCACGGGGACTGCCGACATGGCCAGAAACGTCGTGTCACGTCGGAGCCTTCTGAGGACGGCAACAACGGGAGCACTTGCCGCGCCGTGGGTCATGCATGCCTCGGCCCTCGGCGCGGAGGGCCGGCCGGCCCCCAGCGACCGGGTGAATGTGGGGTGCATCGGGGTCGGGGGGCGCGGGTCGAGCAACATGCAGACGTTCCTCCATGCGAGCCAGGTGGTGGCCGTGTGCGACCCGCAGGAGGCCCGCCGCGACGCCGCCCGCTCGACCGCCGAACGCCACTATTCGGAGCTGATGGCGAAGGGCAGCTACAAGGGCTGCGCCACCTACAACGATTTCCGCGAGCTTCTGAACTGCGACGATGTGGACGCCGTCTCGATCTGCACGCCGGACCACTGGCACGCGGTGATGTGCATCGCGGCGGCGAAGGCGGGGAAGGATGTGTTCTGCGAGAAGCCGCTCTCGCTGACCATCGCGGAAGGGCGCGCCATCTGCAACGCGATGAAACGCTATGGCCGCGTCTTTCAGCACGGCACCCAGCGGCGGAGCGAGGGGCTGTTCGCCCTCGCCTGCGAACTCGTCCGCAACGGGCGGATCGGCGAGCTGAAGCAGGTCCGCGTCTCCTCCGAGCCGAGCCATCCCGCGCCCAATGAGCCGCCGGCCCCCGTGCCGCAGGGCTTCGACTACGACCTGTGGCTCGGCCCCGCCCCCTTCGTGCCCTACTCGCCCCGCCGCGTGCGGACGCCGCACTGGTACTGGATCAGCGATTACACGCTCGGCTTCATCTCGGGCCAGGGCGTGCACTTCACCGACATTGCGCAGTGGGGAATGGACGCCGACGCGACCGGTCCCGTGGAGATCGAGGGCCGGGGCGTGATCCCGCGCGACGGAATGACCGACACGGCGGTGGAGTGGCACGTGGAGATGACCTATGCCAACGGGCTGAAGCTCGTCTACGACGACCATCGCGCCTTCCCGATGGGCGTGATCTTCGAGGGCACCGAGGGCAGGGTGAATGCCCTGTGCAGCGGCATCTCCACAGAGCCGAAGTCACTGATGTCCAGCGTCATCCGCCCGCACGAGACCATCCTGCGGCGTCCGCTGAGCCACATCCCCGATTTCATTCAGTGCGTGAGGACACGGGAGGTGACGGCGGCGCCGGTTGAGGCAGCGCACCGGGCGACGAGCCTGTGCCACCTCGCCCAGATCGCGATTCTCGCAGGCGGGAGAAGGCTCCGCTGGGACCCCGCCGCCGAACGCTTCCCCGACGATCCTGCCGCCAACGCCCACCTCTCCAAGCCCCTCCGCGCCCCGTGGCGGCTGTAGAAGCGGAACTGGGGAGGGACTTCTTGGGAAGAAGTCGCTCCCCAGACCCCTCTCAAGAACCTGCAAGTGGAAGTTCTTTGGAGGTTGGGGGTGGGGGAAGGAACCTTTCTCGAAAGAAAGGTTCCTTCCCCCGCATCGCCATCAGCCCAGGTCTTCCCAGGCGATGGTGGTGCGGCGGAGGGCGTAGCCGATCTCGCGGCGATAGTCGCCATAGCCGGTCATCCAGTGGAAGCCGGGCATCTTCTCGGCCACGAGCTGCGCGTCGGGCTTGAACTGCACGTCAATCTGGCAGCGGCAGATGGGCAGGAACGGGGCGTCCACGATCTCGGCGGCGAGGCCCACCCAGCGCTTGGCCTCAAAGTCGGGCAGGATGTTCGTGACCTTCTGCCCCTTGGGCATCTCGACCTTGGGGGAGGCGCCATAGTCGGACTCGAAGTGGGTGACGAGGCGGACGGGGTCGAGGGTCTTGCCGTTGCACTTGCGCGGGCCGGTGCAGTGGGCGATCGTGATGATGTTGTGGTGCGGGTAAGTCGGGTCGTTGAGGAACGTGGGCAGGCCCGTGATGCCGTTGAGCAGCATCCCCGAGGGCACGACCACGAAGTCCGATTCGCAGAAGGCGTTGTACCCCGCGTCGTTGAGCAGGCACAGGGTAAGGCAGGCGGTGGTCTGGGCCATGGGCATGATAGTGCCCATGCAGGAGTTGATGGTGATGTGGCGGGTCTCGAACTTGGCCATGAGGCCGCGGAAGACCTGCTCGAGGAGGAAGCAGTTCTCGACGAACTCGGGCTTGGTCTCGAGCGTCACGCCTTCGGCCTTGACGTAGGCAGCGGCGCGCTCCCTGGCGAGCTTCGTCGCCGTCTCGTCGGCGCGGGCGGCCTGGATGAGCTTGGCGAGTTCGGGGTAGGGGACGTCCTGGATGTCGAGCTTGAAGCGGTCCTTGGCCAGGGCGGGAGCTTTGCCGTGGGCCCAGCCGCTGGCGCCGCCGATGGTGACGATGCGCGCGCCCATGGTGTTCTTGAGGCCGCACAGGCCGCGGAGGCGCCAGAGCATCTCGTCGGGCACGTCCACGACCACGTCGTTGTCATTCACGGTCTTCTGGGCCAGGCGGTCGGAGTGGGCGCGGAGGTAGCGGGGGCTGAGGATTTCGTACCAGAGGTAGACGGGGCCGCTCTTGTGGCGGAGGAAGAAGAGGCAGGGCTTGCCGGTCTTCACGATGGCGTCGAGCGCGCCGCCGCCGGCCGCATAGATGATGAAGGCGTCGGCCTTGGCCAGGTCGTCGAGCTTGGCCACCTCGCCGGCCCCGCGGACGGCTGCGACGGGCAGGAAGGTGAGCGGGAAGTCGGCCGCGGCGCGCAGCTTGTCCAGCTCGCCCTGGATGCGGCCGACCTCTTCGGCGGCCTGTGCCTGCGTCTCGATACCGCCCCAGGAGCGCCAGCTCGTCTGGGGCCGCCGCGTGGGCGTCTCGTAGGTGAGGATGGGCTTGACGACGAGCGGCAGGCGCGGCGGCGCGGGGGCGCCGGCAGCGACCGCGGCCTCCGCCGCCTTCACGAGCGAGTAGGATAGGCCCAGCAGCGCGCCGGCACCCGCCGCCTCGAAGAAACGCCGACGCGAGAGCCCCCCGCCGTCGCAGGGACAGCACCGCGGACGGGGCGGCTTGGCGGGGAAATCGCGGTTTTCTTTCACGGCCCGGCCTCCTATACGATGGACGAAGCTCCCCCTCTGGTCACTGTGTAGCACGAACCTCCCCGCAAGTCAACACCCCGCGCGGTTGATTCTGCGCGCCACTTGTGTCATCATAGGGATACGACAGCCCCGGGGCGGTCTCGGGGCTCGGAACACGAAGGAGGAGTGGCTATGGCACACAGGCGCGTCGTGGTCGTGGGCGCCGCCGTGGTGCTGGCCGCGTGCTGCCTGGGCGCGTGGGCCGCCGAGACGCCCGTCTCGGGGCCCCAGGTCGGCGAGGGAACGCCGACCTTCAACGTCCAGGACGTCACCGGCCTCGCCAAGGGCGGCCAAGTCTGCTATGTCTGACGCTACGGAGGGCGTCCGACGCTCGTCGTCTTCGGGCGGGCGCTGGACAGCCGCTTGACCGGTCTGGTCAAGGCGATTGACAAGTTCGTGGCCGACAACAAGGAGAAGCGGGCCGCCGCTTACGTGGTGCTGCTGGCCGAGAACAACGCGGCGAACCAGGCGAAGCTCGCCGACCTCGCCAAGAACGAGGGCCTGAGCGTGCCGCTCACCGTGGCGGTGGACGGCGCGGCAGGGCCAGCGTCTTACAAGCTCCACGCCGAGGTCCCCATCACCGTGCTGGTGGCCAAGAAGAATAAGGTCGAGGCCAACTTCGCCCTGGCCGCCACGGCCGACGAAGAGGCCCAGAAGAAAGAGATCAGCAACATCCTGGCCGCGGCTGCCAAGGTGCTCGAGTAGCCGCCGCCGGCCCCCCTGTCGTTCCTGCACCGGGCAGTGCGGCCCACGCACTGCCCGGTGCGCCGTACGCGCGCTTGCGCGCGGGGAAGCCCCGGCTCATGATGGCGGAGGCATCGAGGAGCCGTGCCGTGAGCCCCATCCTCAAGCTCAACCACGACGACCCCGACAAAGAGCTGGCCTTCGAGCTGGACTTCCAGCTCTCGCTCACGACTCGCCAGCGCTTCCGGAGGATGATCCAGCGATCCGACGAGGTCAAGCGGATGTTGCTGCGCTATGGACATCAGGAACCTGTTGAGACTGTTAGACGAGAATGCCGTTGAGTACGTGGTGATCGGGGCTTCGGCCTTCCCCATGAAGTGAGCCGCGGACAGACCGAAGGACGCGAGGGACCTCCGAGTGCTTCTGGAGCTGAAGCGGCGCAGGGAAGAGAAGGGCCACACATGACCACAGCCATGGCTTCGGTGCGGCGGACGGCCGACTTCGAGGTGACGGGCGACGGGGCCGCGGGCGAGTGGGCCAGGGCCGACTGGCTGCCGCTCACGCCCGTGGGCGGAGGCTCGCCCTACCAGTCGCGGGCCAAGATGCTCTACTCGGACACAGGCCTCTATTTCCTCTTCGACTGCGAGGACCGCCGCCTGACGTGCACGATGACGCAGGACTTTGAAGACATCTACAAGGAGGACGTGGTCGAGGTGTTCCTGTGGCCTGACCCGCGGCAGGTGCTGTACTTCGAATACGAGATCTCGCCGCTGGGGGTCGAGCTGCCCATCCTGGTCCCCAACCAGGGCGGCGTGTTCATGGGCTGGCGGCCCTGGCATTACGAGGGGGCGCGGCAGGTGCGGCGGGCCACCGCCGTGCGCGGCGGCCCGAGGGCCTCGATGGCCACGATCGAGGGCTGGAGCGCCGAGTTCTTCATCCCCTTCGCCCTCCTGCGCGGCCTGGGCGGGGTGCCGCCCACGCGCGGCATGCTGTGGCACGGCAACCTCTATCGCATAGACTACGACGAGTCGCCCGCCACGCACTGGGCCTGGTCGCCCGCCTCGGGGGCCAACTTCCACAACTACCGCGGCTTCGGCACCCTGCGGTTCGAGTGAACGCGCCGGTCAGCCCAGAGCCTTGAGCAGCTCGGCCGCGCGGGCCTTGAACTCGGCCGTTGCGGCCTCGCGCGGCTGGGTCTCCCCTGCGGCCGCGGCGAGGAGGCGGCGGGCGCCCGAGGCGTCTCCGCCCTGCGCCGCGCACCAGCCGGCCCAGAAAAACGCATCGGCGTCGTCGGTCAGCGTGGGCCGGCCCACGGCCAGGTGGTGCGGGTAGTCGGCAGCGGCCTCGAAGTGCCCGCGGGCTTCGGCGAGGTGGCCGGCTTCCTTGGCGCGGTGGCCGAGGGCCATGTGGGCCTCTTTCCAGAGCACCCGCGGCCGGGCCTCGCCCTCCCAGGGCTTGAAGCGGCAGCCCGAGAGCAGGCGAATGGTCTCCTCGGGCCGCCCGGCGCGCAGGCAGGCGTCGGCCCAGCGGGCGAGCACCTGCCACTTGGCCTTCACGGCGTCGGGCGCGGACTCGAAGGCGGCGACCCGCTCGTCGTGGCGTCCCGACCCGGAGAGCACGCTGTCGCGCTCGAGCCACAGGCGCCAGGCGGCGGACTGGAGAGGTGTTGGGGGTTGGGGGTTCGGTGATGGAGGGGTGGAGGGGCGAGAAGACACGGCGTCGAGAGCGCGCGCGTAGGCGGCCAGGGCGTCGGAAGCGTTGTGCTGTTTGTGCCAGCGGTGGAGGCCCAGGTTGCGCCAGGCGAGGGCGGCGACCTCGCCGCCAGGCGCTGTGGGCGGCGTGTCCCCACGCCGCGTGCCGCGGGACGGGGGCGTCCCGCCCACAATCCGGGTGCAGCGGGTCCATTGCTCCACCGCCTCATCCCAGCGGCCGGCGGCGGCGAGGCAGTGGCCGAGGAGCAGATGGGCCAGCGCGTCGTCGGGCGCGAGGCGCAGAGCGGTGCGCAGGGCCTCGGCATCTTCGATGCGGTAGGGGTTGACGAACAGGGGCGAGCAGCGCGCGGCCTCGCGCGCCGCGGCCAGGGCCTCACCCGCGCGGCCCAGGCTCCACAGGGCGTGGGCGATGTGGTAGTGCAGCATCGCCTGGCGGGCGGGATCGGCCAGGCGGCAGGCCACGCCGCGCAGCCAGGCGGCCGCGGCCTCCCAGTCGCCGATGCGCGCGTAGTCGCAGGCGGCATCGAGGAAGGTCTGAGGATCGGACCCGAAGACTTCCCCGAGAGCACCATCCATTGCTGTGGGCGGCGTGTCCCCACGCCGCGGATCGCGGGACAAGGACGTCCCGCCCACAAGAGAGATGAGATAGCTCTCGCTCCAAAGGAGCGGCTCGAGGGGGTTCTCCTTCGCGCACTCATCGAGCAAGGCGCGGGCGCTGTCGAGCGCGCCGCCGCGGCGGGCCGCGTAGGCCGCGAGGGCCAGCACGCGGGCATCGTGCGGGTTGCGTTCGGAGGCGGTGGCCAAGAGGTCGAGTGCGGCCAGCGGGTCGCCGCGCCGCAGGGCGGCTTCGCCCAGCAGCGCCGCGGCGCTGGCGGCGTGGCGCGCGCTGCGACTCAGCGCGCCCAGGTTGGGCGCGATCTCGCCGCGCGCGTCGGCAAAACACGCGACGCTCAGCCACCACAGCGCGTCCTCGCACTGCGGGTCAACGCGCAGGGCCTTGTTCGCCCAGTCTCTTGCGGCGGCTGTCTCGCCCCGCTTGAGGTGGCACTGGGCGAGGCCGGCCAGGGCCGCTACGCAGGCGGGGTCGAGCGCGAGGGCCGCGCGATAGGCATCGGCCGCCTCAGCCAAATGGTTGCGCTCCTCGGCGTGGCGCGCGTGCAGCAGCCAACCGCCCGGGGTCGTAGGCTTGTCGTCGGGCGCTGGGTCGGGCAGGCCGATGTGCGGCGGCGCGGCGTCGAGTGCGGGCCGCACCGTGTCGCCCTCGAGCCGCAGCGTGACGGCCTCGCCGCCCAGCTCCACGGTCGCGGGCGCGTCGCCACGCAGCGCCACGCGCAGCGCGTGCGAGCCGCCCGGGGCCAGGTCGAGCCGCGCCATGGCCAGAGCCTGCCCTTCCTGCCGCACCGCGAGCAGCGCGCCATCCACCCGCGCGAGGGCCAACAGCCGCAGGGCCAGCTCGCCTCCCTCGCGCGCGGCGTTGAGCGCCACGTCGCGCGTGGCATGCACCACGCCGCCCAGGCCCCACACCGGTGCCCATGACTCCTCCCACGACTCGACCGCGCCGGGCGCGATCAAGCGGTGGACGCCCTGGTGGACGAAGCGGCCGCTCTGGAGCTCGACGTACGGCTCGCCGCGCGCATTGAGCAGCTCGGCCCACATCGCGCCGTGGCCGCCGTGGCCCCACGAGAACATCTTGCGGCCCGGCACCTCGAACCGCGAGGCATAGTGCACCAGGCCGCAGTCCAGCTCGTCGTAGTAACCGCCGAACCAGTCGGCGCGCAGGTCCTTCGCGAAAATGTCGCCGCCGCGCGTCAGGTTGGCGTAGCGGCTCAGGTCGCGGCCGTCGTGCATCGGGAAGCTGGCGTCGCGGTCGGCCCCGTACCACCACGAGAAGACCTTGGTGGCGGGGAGCAGCAGGCGGAAGTCGTCGCGGGCCGGCACCGCGGAGTTCGACCAGAAGTAGATGCGGTGGACGAACGGCGTGCGGTTGTGGAGGCGGATACGGGTGTGGAGGCGCCAGTCGTCGGGGCGCAGCGTGAGAGCCACGCTCCAGGCCATGCCCGTGAGGTGCTCGACCGCGCCCACGAACACCGTCGCCGCGCCGTCGGGCTCCTCGCGCGTCTGCCACGACACGCGGTCCACCGTGTTCACCGTGTGGCCGACGTGCGGGAAGTTGAACTCGATGCCGCCGGCCCACCAGGCGCCGCGCATGGCCACGAGGCCCAGCTTGAGCGGCTCGTTGCGAAAAAACACATCGCGGTCGTGCACCAGGTCGCGCAGCGACAGCAGGTGGCCGCCCAGCTCGGGCAGCACGGTGGCGCGCAGCAGGCCGTTGTCGAGCACCACGGCCTGGAACTCGCACTCGGCCATCTCGTCGGTCAGGTCGTCCTGCATCGGGTAGGGGTAAACCGGCCGCGCCCCCACCCGCAGCAGCGGCGGGAACGGGTCCTCGTGGAAGCGGGTGATGGCCAGCTTCATCGGCGCCACGCGCACGGACGCTTTGCCTGACAAGGACGGCACTCCTAAACGGCAGCGGGAAGGGGCGTTCGAGTTGCCCGCTCATCATCCATGCCGGCAGGCGTTTGTCAAGGCGAGGGGCTTGCGCGGGGCGCGCCCGGCGCGGTAGAATGCCGCGGGCACTCCCGCTCCCGTAGCAACGAACGAGAGGAGATGGCGATGAAGCCTCGCGCCGCACTGGACCTGATCGTCATGCTGGGTCTCGCCGCAGGCACGGGCCTCGCGGCCGAGCCGGCGAACGAGTTCAAGCACTTCGTGCCGGTGGACAAGAAGCTGGCGCCCGAATGGCTGGCCGCGCTGACGCAACGGGGAGAGCCCGAGGTGTGGCGCGGCAAGGACCTGGTGACCATCGGCATGCCCATCGGCGGCATCGCCGCAGGCCAGCTCTATCTGCGCGGCGACGGCACACTGGCGCAGTGGTGGATTTTCAACAAGCACATCAACACGGGCTACGGCGACCGCTGCTACCGCACGTACCGCCCCGAGTCGCCCGTCGAATCGGGCTTCGCCGTGGTGGTCGAGGCCGACGGCAAGACGGTGGTGAAGAAGCTCAACGAGCAGGACTTCCCCGGCGTGGAGTTCGTGGGCGAGTATCCCATCGCGGTGGTGCGCTACGCCGACAAGGAGTTCCCCGTGAAGGTGGAGATGGAGGCGTTTTCGCCCTTCATTCCGCTGAACGCACGCGATTCGGCCTTGCCTGCCACGCTGTTCCACATCACGGTCGAGAACACCTCGGCAAAGGCCGCGAAGGCGAGCGTCGCCGGCTGGCTGGAGAACGCCGTGCTGAGCAACTCGATGGGGGCAGTGCACGCGCGGCGCCGCAGCCGCATCGCCACCGCGGGTGGCCGCACGGTGGCCGTGCACTCGGCCGAGAAGGCCCCGATGCCGCCGGGCGCGCAGCAGCCGCGCGAGACGATCGTCGTCGCCGACTTCGAGGGCGAGACCTATGGCGACTGGAAGACCACGGGCGAAGCCTTCGGCAAAGGCCCCGCCAGAGGCACCCTGCCCGAGCAGCAGCCCGTCGAGGGCTTCCTCGGCAAGGGCCTCGTGAACACGTATCTCGGCAAGGACGGCCCGCACGGCACCCTCACTTCGCCGCTGCTCAAGATCGAGCGGAAGTTCCTCAACTTCCTCATCGGCGGCGGCAGCCATGCGGGGCAAACGTGCATCAACCTCCTCGTCGGCGGCAAAGCCGTCCGCACCGCCACGGGCCGGAACCTCGAGCACCTCGAATGGCACTACTGGAACGTCGAGGAGTTCGAGGGCAAAGAGGCCCAGATCGAGATCGTAGACAAGGCATCGGGCGGCTGGGGGCACATCAACATTGACCAGATCGAGCAGGCCGACAAGCCGCGGCAGGGGCCGTCCGGCCCCGTCGAGGAGATGGCCGACTTCGGCACAATGGCCCTCGCGCTCGCCGAGGCGGGCGCGTCGGCCGAGAAGCTCATCCCTTTGCTCGACGTGCCTGGCCTCCACGCCGAGGCCGACGCCAGCTATCCCGCCGGCCAGCGTCGCTGCGCCGCGCTCGCCACGCAGGCCGTCGAGCTGGCCCCCGCGGCGAAGCGCACGTTCGTCTTCGCCCTGGCCTGGCACTTCCCGAACCACCCGCGCGGCCGCGAGTACGCCGAGCGCTTCAGGAGCGCCCAGGAGGTTGCCGCCTACGCCTTCGACCACCACGCGCGCCTGGCCGGCCACAGCCGCCTGTGGCGCAAGACCTTTTACGACGATGCCACCCTGCCCCGCTGGCTGCTCTTCCGGCTGCACTCGACCGTGGCCAACCTGGCCACCGACACCTGCCAGTGGTGGGGCAACGGCCGCTTCTGGGCCTGGGAGGGCGTGGGCTGCTGCGAGGGCACCTGCACCCACGTGTGGAACTACGCCCACGCCTCGGCGCGCCTCTTCCCCGAGGTCGAGCGCATCATCCGCGAGATGCAGGACTTCGGCGCGGCCTTCGACGAGAAGACCGGCCTCGTGGGCTTCCGCGGCAACCGCGCCTACGCGGCCGACGGCCAGTGCGGCGGCGTCCTCAAGGCCTACCGCGAGCACCTGATGTCGCCCGACGACGCCTTCCTCCGCCGCGCCTGGCCCCGCATCAAGCAGGCCCTCGAGTTCTCGATCAAGCAGGACGCCAACGACGACGGCCTCATCGAGAACTCGCAGCACAACACCTACGACATCAACTTCGAGGGGCCGAACACCTTCGTCGGCTCCCTCTACCTCGCCGCCCTGCGCGCCGGCGAGGAAATGGCCAAGGATGTGGGCGACGCCGACTTCGCCGCCCGCTGCCGCCGCATCTTCGAGAGCGGCTCCCGCCTCACCCTCGAACGCCTGTGGGACGGCGAGTACTTCATCCAGGACGTTGACCTCCAGAAGTTCCCGAAGCACCAGTATGGCAAGGGCTGCCTGGCCGACCAGCTCTTCGGGCAAGGCTGGGCGCACCAGCTCGGCCTCGGCTACATCTATCCCGAGAAGAAGGTAAAGTCGGCGCTTCAGGCCATCTGGAAGTACTGCTGGGCGCCCGACGTGGGGCCGCAGAACGCCGCGCACCCGCCGCAGCGCTGGTTCGCGCGGCCCGGCGAGGCCGGCCTCTTCACCTGCACCTGGCCCAAGAGCCCTCACCTCGGGCCGCAGAGCGTGCTCTACCGCGACGAAATCTGGACCGGCATCGAGTACCAGGTCGCCGGCAACATGATCTGGGACGGGATGCTCACCGAGGCCCTGGCCATCTGCCGCGGCGTGCACGACCGCTATCACCCCTCGAAGCATAACCCCTACAACGAAGTCGAGTGCGGCGACCACTACGCCCGCGCGATGGCCAGTTGGGGTGTCTACACCGCCTTGTGCGGCTACGAGTACCACGGCCCGAAAGGCCACCTCGGCTTCGCCCCGCGCCTGACGCCTGAGGACTTCAAGGCCGCCTTCACTGCCGCCGAGGGCTGGGGCCTCTTCACCCAGAAGCGCGATGGCGCCGCTCAGACCAACCGCATCGAGGTCCGCTGGGGCAAGCTCCGCCTCAGGAGCCTCGCCCTCGCCGTGCCCGAGGCTCTCAAGGCCCCCACGGTCGTGGCGACTGTGGCGGGCAAACCAGTCGGAGCGGCCGCGCAGGTTGCAGGGGGCAGGCTTGTGCTGACTTTGTCGGAGGAGCTCAGCCTGCCGGCTGATTCCGCGCTGGAGGTCGCGGTCCGCTGACGCCTTGTCCACCTGTCCCCCGCATCACCGGCTCGTGGCCGGGGCGAGGTAGTACACCTCGGCCTTCTGCGGGGCGAGGACTCGGCGGAACTTGCGGAGCATGGCGGGACTGAGTTGGTCCTTGCCGCCGAGCGTGACGCGGTGCCACGCGGCGTCGTCGCGCATCATCAGGGTATAGCCGCCGTCGGGCACGGCGACCGAGAGGTCCACCGTCGCGGGCGTCTCCTCCCAGTTGATCAGGAACAGGAAGCGCTCCCAGTCGCCCTTGGCGAGGAGCGCGGCGTCCACCCGCTTGCCGTAGCGGTGGAGCTTGAAGGCGGCTTTCTCTCCAAGCGTGGTGTCAATGAGGGCGAGGAGCTTGCTCATGAAGGTGTCGTCGCCGGCGACCTCGAGGATGTCGTCGGGGATGACCACGGCCTGACCGCTGTCGGCGATGTCCTTGAGGGCGGGGACGGTTCTTGGCACGCCCCATTCATCGGTTTCGCCGAGGGTGCGGAAGAGCACGACCCTCGTGCCATTGCCCGCCGCCTCGCGCACCTTGGCGGCCGCCGTGTCGCTGAGCGAGTAGGCGAAGGGGAGGATGAGCAGCTTGTAGCCGTGGAGTCGCTCGAGGTGGGCGGGGTTGTCGGCGAAGTACCAGTCGTAGGTGTAGCCGTTGCGGAGGAGAAGGCGGTCGTTCACCCACTCGTCGGCGAACCAGCCGCGCATGGCCTCGATAGCCCTGTCGGCTTCGGGCCACGGCAGCTTGCCGTAGAAGCTCCGCACCTGCCACCAGTCCCAGCTCGCACGCGACGAGAGGACAGCGATGTCGCGTGGCGGGCGCGCGTCCAGGACGCCCAGAGCCTCCAGATCGGTCGCCATCGCGTAGCCCTTCTGCACGGACTTCCAGTGTCCGCTTTCTTTGAGCTGGAAGAAGCGCCAATAGTTGCAGCTCGCGCCGCCGTACATGAGCATCCAGAGCGGGCGGGCGGTGAGCAGGAGGGCCGGCTCCTCGGCCTTCTGCCAGCCCCAGAAGAACTGCGAGGTCCGCCGCCAGCCGTTCGCCGCGGCGAGCAGGCGAATGCCCCAGGGGTCCATGTAGTCGCTGCCGATCTCGTCAATGCCGCTCCTCGCGCCGATGAGGTCGAAGGGCACGCCTTCGCCGTAGAGGTTCGAGCGCTGGACGGGTTGCATGAAGACGGTGGTAGTGTAGAGGCCCGGATGGCGCTTCTTCAGCTCGGTATTCCAGAAGGTGAAGAGGCCGGTCAGCCCCTCCTCGGTGTGGGCGACCCATTGGCGGTATTCGAGGGTGTCGGCCTCCTTGGCGGGCACGGGGTGGCCGAAGCGCTTCTCATAGTCGCGCCGCTGCGCGTCGTCGGCGGGCAGGGTCTCCAGGAAGTGGCCGCGGTAGTAGAACTCATCGGAGCCGAGGCATACGCCGTCGGCGCCCGCGGCCACCTGCTCCTCATAGATGGTGAGCCAGTTGTCGCGAACGTGCCCGCCGTAGAGGATGCTGGGGAACTGCCGCATGCCCGGATAGCGGCTGGTCTCTTCGCAGGGGTAGTGCCACTTGATCGGCTCGAAGGGGGTGAAGTTGTGGAGCGTCTGCGTCACCACCTTGAAGCCCTCGTCGTGCAGGGCATCAATGAGGCACTTCAGGATGTTGTCCTCCGTGCCGTTGCACACCTTGCTGGGCCAGGGCATGAGATCCCAGCAGCTCGAGTTCGTGAGATCAATGAACACCGTGTCCACGCCCATTTCCTTGCAGACTTGGGCGGATTCCTGGAAGCCCTTGTTCTCCTTCACCTTCTCCTTTGTCCAGGTGCCCTTGGGCGTCTTCTTATCGTAGTGGATGCCCCACATCCACAGGTCGGCGCAGACGAGCTTGCGGAACCTGCTGGCCTTTGGCCGCTCCAGCGTCAGCTCGGCCGGCTTGGCCTCGATGGCCGGCACCCCGCCCGCAAGGGGGAACTGGTATTGGTTCACCGCCCAGGCCTTGAGTTCCGCGTCGGGAATGGCATCGGGCGGGACGTGGACCTCGATTTCGGTGACGAAGGGATGGCACTGGCGGAAGCCCCAGAGCGGCTCGGTGCCTGCAATGGCTTGGAGGCGGAGAGCCTTGAGCGCTCCGCCCGGCAGGGTGTGGGTCTTCCAGCCGGTCAGCCCCTGAAGGCCCGAGGTGCGGAGGAGCGGCGCCTCGAACACGCCATCGCCGTCCGCGTCGCCGCGAATCGAGTAGGAATCCGCGAGGCCGTTCAGATGCAGCCGCAACTTGCGGATGGGCAACGGCTTAGGCAGGAGGATGTTGTAGACGATACCGCGGTCGGCGCCTGGGTACGGCTCGGGCGCCGTCTTGGTGTCGCCATCGGTCAGCAGACGGTTGTCAAAGGACGGCGGTTCGGAGCGGATGCGCGCGTAGGGGGCGATGTTCCTGAGGGCGTCGGTGATGCTCAGCTCCAGCCGGGCCGGCTCGTCGGTCTGCGATAGCGTGTCGAGTTCCCCGCGGCTGCCCGTGACGAATGACGCGTTGTCCAGGAAGCATCGGCCCCAGTTGTTCAGGCGGTCGAGCGCTGCCGCGGTGTTGCCCAGCTTCACCAGCGCCCCGTTCGCCCCCGGGGGCACCTCGCTGAGCGTCTCGTAGAGCGTGTAGCCCAGCTCCAGAGCGAAATCCTTCTTCACCTCCTCGGGCGCCTGCTGCTTGCCGAAGCCCATGTCAATCGTCTGCTCGCGGAGCGGCTGGCCGTCCTTGAGGAACACGATGGTGAGGGAAACGAGCCCGCGGCCCTTGGCGTGGACGGCCAGGCGGCAATAAGCGGCGTCGCGCGGCAGCTTCACCTTCTGAGCGATGTGCTGGGGCCGCAGGAAATTCCACTCCTCGGTCTCCAGGCACACGGCGCGGCGGCCGTCCTGCGCATCGTCCACGAGCGCGAACGGCCCGCTGAGCTTCTCGTCAAACACCCGATGCCAGCCGTCTGGCAAGCCGTCGCGGTTCCGGTCCCGCTCGAAACTCGGATTCTCGAGCAGATTGCGCGCAAAGGCCGGCGCAGGGCCAAGGAGGGCGATGAGCACCACAAGGACCTGTCTCCGGATCATGGGCGGCTCTCCTTCGCATCATGTCCCACCGGCCGCTGGCGATGCGTGAACGCCGAGCAGCCCGCTCCACGGCGGGAACATACCACGAAGGCCCGACTGACGCAACGCCCTGGGCGGCAGCGCCCGCCTCGGTTGCCATCTGCGGGGCGGTGCGCTAGGATGACTGACCACACCGGGCGTGCAGGGGGGATGAACCTATGGACCGAAGAACGTTCCTCCAGGCGGCTGCGGCGGGAGCCGCGGCGCTGGGCGCCACCGCACGATCATCCGCTCTCGGAGAGGAAATGGCCATGGCCTTCTATAGCGAGCCCGCTCGAAGCGTGCCGGTCGCCGAGCATGCCGACGTGCTGGTCGCCGGCGGCGGGCCGGCCGGCGTGGCCGCCGCTCTCGCCGCCGCACGACGGGGGGCAAGCGTGCGCCTCCTCGAGGCCCACGGCTGCCTCGGCGGCACGTGGACCGCCGGCCTCCTGAGCTGGATCCTCGACTCGGGCAGCAAGCGGGGCATCATCCAGGAGATCATCGCCGAGCTGGAGAAACGCGGCGCCGTGGCGAAATACGGCGGCGACGTGGGCTACGACGTCGAGACGATGAAGCTCGTGCTCGACGAACTGTGCCTCGCCGCCGGCGTGCGCGTGCAGCTTCACACCCGCGTCGTCGCGGCCTTCGCGCCCGACCGTCGCCTCGCCCTCGCCGTCACGGAGTCCAAGAGCGGCCGTCAGGCCTGGGCCGCCGAGGCCTTCGTGGACGCCACAGGCGACGGCGACCTGGCGGCCCTCGCGGGCTGCGGCTTCGACTACGGCCGCGAGGGCACGGGCCAGGCGCAGCCGATGAGCCTGATCTGCCTCGTCGCCGGCCTCGCGCCCGACGCCGTGGCTCACTTCGTCCGCGGCCTCGCCGAGCCGAAGGGCGAGCGCAACCCCAAAGGCCGCCTCAAGGCCGAGATGGAGCGCGCGGGCGTGTCGCCCTCCTACGCCCAACCCACGCTCTTCTACATCCGCGATGGCCTGTTCTGCCTGATGGCCAACCACGAATACGGCGTCGCCGGCACCGACGCGGCCCAGGTCACCCAGGCCACCCTGCGCGGCCGGGCCGAGGTCCACAAGCTCGTCAACGCTCTCCGCAGCCTCGGCGGCATCTGGAAGGACCTGCGCATCGTCGCCACCGCCGAGCACATCGGGGTCCGCGAGGGCCGCCGCGTGCGCGGACTCTACCAGGTCACGGCCGACGACCTGGCCAACGGCGCCCGACACGACGACGCGGTGTGCCGCGTGAACTTCCCCGTGGACGTTCATTCGACCGACCCGACGCACGACAAGGGCATCACGCGCGAGCGGGTGCGGGCCAAGCCCTACGACATCCCCTACCGCGCGCTCGTGGCGAAGGACGTGCGCGGGCTGTTGCTCGCGGGGCGCTGCATCAGTGGCGACTTCATCGCCCATTCGAGCTATCGCGTCACGGGCAACGCCGTGGCGATGGGCGAGGCGGCCGGCGCCGCCGCAGCCCTCGCCGCCAAATCCAGACGCCCGCCGCACGAGTTGCCGTGGGACGAGATTCAGAAGACCCTATCGCCTCCCGCGTGAGCGCAGAGGCCGGTGCGAAGGAGAATGCCATGGACGACCTCCGTGCGGGCAGGAACTTCATCCCCACCCCCGTCCACACCGACGAGGACGACCAGCGCCTCCTCGCCCTCTTCGCCGGCCTGCGCGTGGCCGACGTGTGCGACGGGATGGACAAGGCGGGCCTCCAGGACCTCGGCCTCGTGTCGCCCGACATTCGCCCTCTCTGGCGCGACACCGTGCACTTCAAGCACCGCATCGCCGGCATCGCCGTCACCGCGCGCTACGTGCCCACCAACAAGCCGCCCCTCGGCCGCCTCGAGCCGCAGGCGTTCGACCGCGCCGCGGGCGACTGGTATGGGAAGCTTTCGCCCGAGCCGTTCGTGCCGCTCCTGCGCAAAGGCACTGTGCTCGTCATCGAGGGCACCGAGGGCGCCGAGGCCGGCAGCATCGGCTCCAACAACATCCTGGGCTGGGCCGCCAAGGGCTGCGTGGGCGTGGTCACCAACGCCACGGCGCGCGACACCGACGAGATCGCCGCCGAGGGCGTGCCGCTCTACTTCCGGCACCCGGGCCGCGGCATCCGCCCTGGACGCAATGAGATCGAGTCCGTCAACCGCCCCGTCGTCATCGGCGGCGTCACCGTGATCCCCGGCGACGTCGTCGTGGCGGACGGCGACGGTGTGATCGTCGTGCCGCGCCGGGTAGCCGAGGAGGTGGCCCAGTATGCCCGCGGCGTGCTGGACGGCGACAAGGCCGGCCGCCGCAAGCTCTACGAGCACCTCGGTCTGCCGGCGGATGAGAGCGTGAGGTGAGACGCCGCAGGCGACGCGGTGCCCGTCGCGCTTCCGATCCGAGTGGTTGCCCTTCAGCCCTCTTGGGGCTATGATGAGGGTTGCCGCCGGCGGTCTGGCGCAATGAGCAAGATGCCGCCGGCGGCCAGAGGCGAAGGGACAATCGAGCGACCGAGTCAGGAGGCCCAGACCGGTGAGAGCGGCTGAGGGCGCGATCGGACGGGTGTTTGTGATTCGCCTTGAGGACGGCGATGTGGTGCCCGAGTGCATCGAACGCTTCGCTGAGGCGAAAGGGATCAGGGTCGGCCACGTGGTCCTCATCGGCGGGCTTGGCGGCGGGCAGGTGGTCGTGGGGCCGCGGCGGTCCGATGCGACGCCGCCCGAGCCGATGCTGCTGCCGGTGGACGGGGCGCACGAGGTCGCGGCCGTCGGCGTCCTGGCGCCGAACGAGATGGGGAGACCGGTCCTGCACATACACGGCGCGCTGGGGCGGTCGGGGGTGACCCTTACCGGCTGCCTCCGCCCGGGCGTGACGACTTGGCTGGTCGGCGAGGCGATTCTCTATGAGATTCTGGGCACGGCCGCGGCGCGCGTGAGGGACGCGGCGAGCGGCTTCGCGCTGCTGGAGCCCGGCGATTGAGGGAGGGCCCAAAATCGCGTAGGACGCGTCCGGCGCGCGCCGAAGAGTGCGGCGGCCGATTTTCATAAGCAATTCACAACACTACACTTGAGGCGCAGAGGCCAAGCTCCGACAGGCCCATAGGTATCAGGGGTCAATGAGGCCCGAGAAGTCGCGTCAGAAGGCCGTTTACGGCGTTTCTTAATGGAAGATGCTAACTAATTGCAGCGTATATACTTGGAACGAGAATAGACTCTACGACTCATCAGGGTTTGGCGATCCTCAATGTAGCCGCCAGTAAGGAGCGTGGGAGC
>DAOOIT010000026.1:0-36712 GCA_035384565.1 Planctomycetota bacterium
CGCCAAAGCGCCATACTTGCTCATCTCTCGGGGGCGGCAGAGGTGAGCGCGTATGACGGCGTGTGTCTGGTCTCCAAGACAGCGGGGGGATGAATGGGGGCGCAGGGCTCGGGGGGCATGCTTGCTCCCGGTGGGGCGTGAGAGGCCTGGACGCGGACGATGGGGCCGGAGAATGCCCCCTCGCGCCGTGTCTGCCCTTGGGGCGCGCGACGCGAGGGGGATATCGCAGTGGGCGGGACCTCGCCACTGCGTGACGGTCAGCCGTCAGCAGCGCACGGCGTTCAACGCCTCATCGGCAGACGTGATGCCGTTGATGACCTTCAGGCCAGCATCGGACCGAAGCGGGACCATGCCCTCCTTGCATGCGGCCTGGGCGATCAGGTCGGGTGTCGGACTCTCGAGGATGAGGCGGCGAATCTCGTCGCTCACCACCAGGAGTTCGAACAGCGGCACGTGGCCGACGTAGCCCTGGCCGTTGCAGGCGGCGCAGCCTCCGGGACGGGCGCGATAGGCCACCGCGTCGAGAAAGCCCGGGAGGCTGGGGAGTTTGAGGCGCGTGATCGCCTCGACAGGGATTTGGCAGGGCTCGCGGCAGGATGGACACAGCGCGCGCACGAGGCGCTGGGCCAGCACGCCGACCAGCGACGACGAGAGCAGCAGCGGGGCGAGACCCAGGCGAAGGAGGGCGGGCACGGCCCCAGCCGCATCGCGCGCGTGGGCGCTGCTCAGGAGCAGATGGCCGGTGAGCGCCGCCTGCGCCGCGAGCTCCGCCGTTTCGCGATCCCGCAGTTGGCGAACCATGATCACGTCGGGCCCTTGCGCCAGAAGGGCGCGCAGGCAGGCCGCCGCCGTGGGCGAGGGTTGCGCCGCAGACGCGTGGCCGTTGGGCGCCACATGGACCTGTGTGACCCCAGGGAGCCGCATGCGGACCGTGTCCTCGACCGTCACGACATCGCGTTCGGGGGTGTTGAGGTGCTGAACTACTGCGTAGAGCGTGGTGGTCCTGCCGGAGGCCCGCGGTCCGGCGATGATGAAGAGGCCGGAGCGGGCTGCCAGAAGCCCCTCGAGCTGGCGCAGGGTCTTGTCGGGCAGGCCGATGCCGCGGAGCTCAGGCGGCTGGGGGATGAGCCTCTTGAGGCGGAGAAGGACCCGCTCGCCATGCAGCCCGGGGATGGTCGAGACGTGCAACTCGTAGTGATCGGAGCCGTGGACCACGGAGCCGCGCCCGTCGTGCGGCACTTGCGGGTCGCCGGAGGCGATGCCGGCCAGCGCCTTGAGGTGCGCCGCGACCTGGGGGGCGCTCTCGGCGGGCAGCTCGCCCGCATCTGTCAGGAGGCCATTCACGCGATGCCGCACACGAATTCGGGTGGCCTCGGGCTGGAGCAGCACCTCCGGGGCGCCGCTCTGGAGGGCCTCTCGAATCACCGTCTCCACCAGGTGCGCAGGCTGCGGCCGCGGCGGCTTCTCGGGCTTGGCGGCCTGCGGCGGGGGCATTGGTTGGGCCGCCTCCTGCGGCGGCTTGGCGGACAGGAAGCGTTCGAGGGCCTGAACCACGAGCCTTTCGTCGGCGATCGAGTAGACCACCCGCATCTGGGTGAGAAAGTGAATCTCCTCGATCGCCTCGAGATCCAGCGGATTGGCCCCGGCGATGTGCAGGTCGCCGGCGCGTCGGACGAGCGGAATGGCCTTGTGCCTCGGAAAGAAGCCGTCGGGCAGGCGGTTGGCGACCTCGCGGATGAGGGCGCCATCGAGGGTGCAGGTCGCGAGGTCGGTGAACTCCAGCCCCCATTGCCTGGCGATCTCGCGCTGTCTGTCAGTGGACTCCACGGCTTCCTCTCCCTTCTGCCCGGAGGCTCACGGCAGTGTCGGCAGCGAGGCAGGTCCCTCCAGAATGCGCGGTCCCGCAGACGCCGTGTCTGATCAATCGGTTGCCCGGCAGCAGGCAGGTTCACGAGGCGTCGAAGGCGTGAGCGTGTGACGCCTGAGGCGGGAGGGAAAAGAGCGGGCTGGGCTCATCGCCCAGCCCGGCCACCCGAGTCGGGAGACACCCAGTGGTGCGCCCGCTCGCCCTCCGCTTTGGTTTGGTGCCCCCGTCACCCACACGCTACCGTGCCCTCTATCACTGACCACACACGGTACTGAGCCGGCATGCGGAGCGCAATCAGAGAACTGGATGAGTTTGCCATAGCACATACGATTGATTTTCGCCTGCGATAGGAATGCTAACCGACCCCCAGCCGAGAAGTGCCTGCGGGGTCTGCTCCCGGCCTGAGACTTGGCTGCCCCGTGAGCTGCTTCAATATAAGAGATTGACATGTAAGGATTTGCGTCCACAATCGGAATGCTGCTGGCGTTCATTCCTGTGTGCGCATCCATTCGACGGCGTAGTGGCGCAGGGCCGCCGCGTCGTCAAGGTGCAGCTTCCTGCGGATATGCGCGCGGTAAGTCTCTATGGTTCTTGGGCTTAGGTGAAGCTTCTCGGCGATCTCGCGTGGTCCCAGACCTTGGCCGATGGCGGTGAAGACCTGCAACTCGCGATCGCTCAGCTCGCTCACCGCGGGGGTCACGGCGTCGGGGTGGCCTCCTACCAGACCTCGGCCGATCACGCGGTCCGCGAGGTCCTGGCTCACGTAGACATGCCCCTCCAGCGCCTTGCGGATGGCGTGGAGGATCTCGGGGCGCGGCTTCCCCTTGGTGAGGAAGCCGAGCGCGCCCGCGTGGAGCGCCCGCTCTGCATAGACGGCCTCGTCGCGAAGGGACAGGACGAGGACGCGGACGTCGGGGAAGCGGGCCCGGATGTCCTTGATGAGTTCGATGCCGTCCATGTCGGGCAGCGAGAGGTCCAGGAGAACGAGGTCTGGGTTGAGCGTGCCGAGGAGTTGGATGGCCTCGCGTCCGGTGCCTGCTTCGCCGCACACAAGGATGTCGGGCTCGTCGGCCAGCAGCGCGCGCACGCCGCCTCGCACCACGGGGTGGTCGTCCACCAGGAGGATTCGTGCCGTGGCGGTGAGGGCGGGGGAGCTGTCAGGCATGCTCATGGGATGCGTCTCCTGTGCTTCGTGGGTGGGTGAGGGGGAACTGGCAGCTTACCAGGGTGCCGCCCCCCGGCGCTCGGGCGATCCTGAGCGTTCCGCCCAGCATGCGGGCTCGGTATGTCATGATGCGGAGCCCCAGGCCCGAACGCTGGTGCCAGTCGTCCGGGATTCCGCTCCCGTTGTCCTCGACCGACAGCAGGCCGCGTGTCCCGCGGGAAAATAGGCGAATCATCACCTCCGTAGCTCTGCCATGCCGGATGGCATTGGTCACGGCCTCCTGCACGATACGGTAGAGATGGGTGGCGGCCAGGTCGTCGCCGACGGTCATCTCTGGGTCGCACTGGGAGCGACAGGCGATGCCGTGGAGCATGTGCACGGTGGCGGCAAAGGAGTCGATGGCCCTCGCCAAGTCGCCGGGGCCTCCCAGAGAGGGGCAGAGCCCCCGGGAAAGGGTGCGCACCTCGGCCACTGCCTTCTCGAGGAGCGACACCGCGTTGGCCACGGCGTCGGCCTCGGGGTGGCCTGCCGAGGCGAGCCGGTTCCCCAGGGCGGCCATCGCGTAGAGGATGCCCGTGAGGTGCTGGCCGAGCGAGTCGTGGAGGTCGCGGCCGAGGCGGCGGCGTTCTTCTTCGGCAATCTCGACGACCTCGGCCTCGAGGCGCTTGCGCTCCGACAGGTCGAGCAGCACGCCCATGATGCCCGCGGTGTTATTCTCGGCGTCGCGTATGGGGGCGACCGAGAGGCTCACGTCGAGGGGGGGGCCATCCCGCCGGTCGGCGCGCACCTCGGCCCCGACGATGGTCTGGCCCCGGAGTGGGGCGTAGAGCAGGTGGGCGAACTCCTGATCGTCCTCTGGCACGATTGGCGCGCGCTTCCCGGTCACCTCGCTCTCGGTCCAGCCGAAGAGCCGTTCTGCGGCGGGGCTCCATAGGGACACGCGTGCCTCCGAATCGAGTGCGACGATGGCGGCTGGCGATGCGTGGATGAGGGCCTGGAGGCGCTCGGCCGTCGCGCGCAGCGCCTCGTCGGCCCGTCCGCGGGCCACGGCATAGCGCAGCGAGCGCTCGAGGACGTCGGCCCCGACCTGCCCCTTGACGAGGTAGTCGTGCGCGCCCCGGCGCACCGCCGTGAGGCCCGCGTCGGCGTCGTCGAGGCCCGTGAGCACCACTACCGGGGTCCCGGGCGCCGCGCGCTGAAGGGCCGAGAAGGTGGACAGGCCGGCGCTGTCCGGCAGTTCGAGGTCGAGCAGCACGACGTCGGCCCCATCGCGCTTCAGGTGTTCTTGGGCCGCCGCCAGGGTGGGCACGCTGTGGGGGATGAAGACGGTGCGCTCCGCCGCCTCGAGCATGTGTTGGACGATCCGTGCATCACCGGGGTTGTCTTCGACGAGAAGGACGCGGATCATGGCGGTCAGGCTCGCAGACAAGAGCAACAGGCCAGGCGCTCCGGGGCTGACGCGGGCTTGTGCCCCCGCCGACCCCACGGGCCATGTGGGCGGTTCTGGAAACGAAGGTGCCCGATGAGCGCGCTCGCGCTCCGCGCGCCTTGGGGCGCCTTGCCGCGGCGAGAGACGCAGATTGGTATGAGGAATCCGTGCCCCCGGATTTCCAACGCTTCCCCCTCGCCAGTTCGCCGGCCGTGAAGGCCGGACAGAAGCGTCACCCCTCGACTATACTATATCCCCATAAGCCTTTTCTGTCAAGCCAATCGCAAACGGCCGGGTGAGAACGGCCTCAAGATGATGCGGGCGATGCGCCGTCACCGGAACTCGATGCGAAGAGTCTGCACCTGGCGAGGCCCCGCCGACAGGCTCACCGCGCGGCCGCGGACGCGCAGGCCGGGACCAGGAGCTACGCTCTCGTCCATGCGCGCCAGAGATGCCCTGCGGACCGGGCGCCAGAGGGTGAGCGTCTCACGCTGCGGCCGGCTGGCGGGGTTCCACAGGCGCAGGACCAGAGCGTTCCCCTCCTCCGCGCGCTTGACGGCGGAGACCACGAGACTCCCCCTGGCCTGCTCGACGTAGGACTGAACCGGGCGGCCTGCTCCTGCCATCGGAGGAAAGCCGGACGCCTGAGGGCCTGTCTGACGGGTGAGCAGGCCGCCTGCGAGGCATGCGAGCTGGGACATGGCCTCCGCGCGGGGCAACTCGCCGGCGAAGGGCATCAGGGCGTAGCGATAGCGCAGCGTGCCGAGCTCGAGGCCGTCGGTCTCGCCGGGCGTCCCCACTGTTCGGCGATAGGACCGCAGGAGGGTGACGAGCATCGTGCGGCGGGCGTCGTCGGCCACGCCCCCCTCGTGGAGGCCCCCCGCGGAGAGGAAGGCGAGGCCGCGCCGGCCGGCGCCCACCGCCTGGAGGCCCAGGAACGGCTTCTCGGCCAGCTCGACCTCCTGCCAGGCCGCCGTTTCAGGGTCCACCGCGATGCGCCGCTCCACCAGGTCGAAGGGGTGGTGGGCGAGGTAGGACTTGGCCTCGGCAGCATCCGTGGGCAGGAGGAGGCGCAGGCGATGGTCCCAGGCGGCGTTTTCGACGTGGGTCTCGACCTCGACGGTGCGCGCCCCGCGGCGCAGGGTGATGAGGCTGGCGATGTCGAGGGCGACTCGCTCGGGCACGCGCCGCTCGGCCGCGCGGTCGAAGCGGGCGGGCACGCTCATCGTCACGGCCACGCGGAAGGTCACGACCTCTGGCCCGTCGTGCACGACGCTCACCTGGGCGGGGCAGGCGGTGGAGAGGCACACCTCGTCGGTCTCGCTGTGCGCGTGGAACCAGCCGTCGCCGATCTCGCTGCGGTCTTCGAACGTCAGGAGGTCGGTGTAGGTCTCGCGTGTAGCCTTGTCGGTGAGGGTCAGGGTGCCGTGGGGGGCGACGGCGATGGCCAGGTGCTCGTTCTCGGCGGCGGTCGGCCCCGTGCGGAGCGAGCCGATGCGGCGGACGGGTGTGGGCGATGGCCTGACGAGGAGCGAGGTGAAGCCCAGGCCGGGCAGTTCGAGCTCGGCCGCGACGGTGTAGCGGCTGAACTCGCCCTGGCCGCACGTGGCCGGGAGGGCGTAGCGCGTGCGCTCGAGGGTCCGGGGGTCAATCGCCAGCCGCTGGTAGGGCACCTCGCGGCCCGCGGCGTCGTGCAGGGTGAACGCCTTGATGTGCTGCCAGCCGGGGAAGCCCTCGGTGAAGGTGGCGGGCCAGTCGAGCGGCAGGTCCACGTTGAAGAGGACGACCTCGCGGCGGCGCAGGGGGACGGGGTTGGCGATCGTCACGGTGAACTCGCGCGGCTCCCTCGCCAGATCGGCGAAGCCCCGGGTGAGCGCGCCGAACGCCTTGTTGCGGAGCTGCTCGCCCAGGATGCGCGCCTGGTCGAAGCGGTTCATCATGTCGCGGTGCACCTGGTCAATGGAGCAGCCGCAGATGCTGTCGTGGGCGTGGTTGGTGAGCACGTGCTCCCAGGCGATGCGCAGGAATCGCTCGGGGATGGCGGCCCCCCCGAGGTTGGCGATGGCCAGCAGCGGCTCCACCCAGCGCTCGAGGAGCGTCTGGCAGGCGTCGTTGGCCTGCTTGATCTGCACGCGGCTCGACACGCAGTTGGGGATGAGCCACAGGTAGCCGTTGCGGGTCTTGGAGGGCTCGCGCAGTTCGCCCGTGCGGACGGGGACGTTGGTGGCCTTGGCCTCGGCCTCGGCGAAGAAGGCGGGAAGGGTGGAGTGGTTGGCCCGGACGCTCGGGCACGCCTCGTGCAGCACGCGCAGGTAGCGGGCCGCGTCGGTGGCCGGGCGCATGTGGTCCAGCGCATCAATCAGGCACAGCACGCGGCCGTTGGTGCGGCCGATCTCGTGGCTCACGTACCGCGAGAAGCTCTCGCGGGCCTTGGCCTCGACCTCTTCGGCCTTGGCGTCGGGCGCGGCATTTTCGATCACCTGGCGCGAGCCTACGAAGGCGCCGTAGCCCATGTGGTCCTGGAGCTTGAAGGTGAAGACCCGCGAGCCGTCGGGCGCCTGCCAGGTGAAGAAGGCGGGCGTCGTGTGCTCGTTGGTGCCGCGCCCCAGCACGCAATGGCGCAGGCCGAAGCCCCGGTAGATCTGCGGCATCTGCGAGGGGTGGCCGAACATGTCGCACGTGTAGGCCACGGGCATCGGCTCGACGCCCCACTCGCGGGCGATGCGGCGCCCGAGCAGGAGGTTGCGGACCAGCGCCTCGTCGCCCGGGCAGAAGAGGTCGGGCATCGTGAACCACGGGCCGACCAGGATGCGCCCTTGCTGCATCAGGGCCTTCAGCCGCCCCTCGTTCTCAGGCCGAACCTCCACGTAGTCACGCAGCACGCACGTCTGGCCGTCGAGGTGGAAGTACTTGAACTCATTGCTCCGCTCCATCAGGTCGAGCAACTCGTCCACGATCTCGGCCAGCAGGAGACGGTACTCCTGGAAGGGGCGGTACCACTCGCGGTCCCAGTGGGTGCCGGAGATGTAATGGGCGGAGAAGGTCTGGGGCGGCCTGGCGGTCTTCTTCGAGGGCATTGGGGGCGCTCCTGTTCGGTGAAGGAAGCCCAGTGTCCGGGGGCTCACCCCCCGGCGTTCAATGGGCAGGTAAGGGGAGCTTGCGCAGGTCGTCGCGCACGTCCATCACAGAGAGGAAGACGGCCATGCGCTGGTTGTGGCGCAGGATGCCGATGGTGTCCATGTCGGCTTCCGAGACGGCCCAGCGGCCGACCATGTAGAGGGCTCCCTTGCCGTCGGTGAGGAGGTCGCCGGCCCACATGGGCTTGCGGCCTGCCTCATCGGTGATCTCGCCGTGGTCGAAGTGTTCGGTGGGTTTCTCGACGGCGGCGCTCATGAGGCGCAACGGGGCCTCGGGCTTCTCACGGAGGGTCCAGTAGAAGCGTCCGCCGCCGAGGGCGAAGCACTCGATGCGCTGGAGGGGGTCCACCTCGCACAGCGGGGTGAAGGTCTTGGGGCCTCGGGGCGCCTCGCGGGAGTCGAAGACCCACATCTTGCCGGCCATGACGATGAGCGCGCGGTCGGCGTCGAGGGGCCGGGCGGCCTTCCAGGGGTCCTTGGTGCCCGAGGCCACGGCGGCTTCGGGGAGGGCGTCGGGGAAGGTCTCGACCTTGCCCGACGCGGCCCGGCCGACGCACAGCGTGCGCTCGTAGCGGGTGGTGAGCCAGCAGTCGCCGCGGGCGTCCACGAAGCAGCAGAAGGAGGGCGGGCCGTGGTCCTTGCGGTTGTTCCAGGGGGCCACGAGGCCGGCGTCGTGCTTCTCGCCCGAGGCGAGGTCCACGCGGTAGAGCCGCGAGCCTTCGCCCTCGTAGAAGGGGGTGACGTAGAACCAGAGGCTCTTGCGCGGGGCGTCGAGGCCGAGGCAGCAGTAGTTGGTGAAGTTGGGGTGGATGACGCCGAAGTCGCGGAACTTGCCCGTGGCGAGCTGGTAGCCGACCAGGTGGCCGCCGGTGTAGGCCTTGCGGCCCTCCTCGGTGTAGTTGGCGAGATGCGTGCCGAAGTAGAGCCAGCCGTCGTGCTCGACGATGGGGCTGTGGATCTTGCCCTGGGGCGGGGTCTTGGCCGGGTTCTCGCCGCAGACGGTGGTGATGTTCTCCACCAGCAGCTTCAGGGTGCCTGTGGCCGGCTCGTAGCGGAAGAAGGCGGCGCCGAGGTCGGGGTTGTGCGAGCCGCCGCCGACGTAGAGATTGCCGTCCGAGGCCACGATCATGCCCTGCCACTGGCCGTCGAGCAGGCGGATGTAGCGGTTGAGGGCGTGGTTCGTCAGGCGCACGCGGCGGGGTGGGGCGGGGGACTGGGCCGGCGCCTCGCCCGCTGCGGCAAGCGCGGCCACGGTCATGGCCGCCAGGGTGGCAGCCTGCACTCTGGGTCTCATGGGCGTTTCTCCTGCTGTGGTGGCGCCTGGTGTGCACGGCATTGTAGCCAATAGGCCGTGGCCGTCAACGGGTTCTTTGCGGTCACCCCGAGAGGCGGAGGGTGCGGGAGCGGTCCCGTCCACGCGGCGGGCGTGGCCGCTAGCCCGCATTTCTCACCCGCCCCGCAGGCACCGCGCAAGAAACCCTGTCATTCCGAGCGGAGCGGAGCGAAGTCGAGGAACCTTTCAAGGGGGCAGACTGACATCACAGGGCACACTCCGTTGTCGGCGGCCGCTCCTCCGAAAGGTGCTTCGACAGGCTCAGCATGACAAGAAGGGGGCGTTCCGCACTCGCAGGCCGGCGGGCTGGTGAGAGATGCTGGCTAGAGGGCGGGTGCGGGTTATGGAGCCTCCGTGCCGCAGTGGAACTCGGCATAAATCTTGTTGAGGCAATGGCTTGTGCATGGTGGGCTGGAAGCGTGAAAAAAAAGTGAGAAATTTCCGAATTCGGGCCCTTATTTGCGCAGGGGCATTGCCATTGTACTGGTGAAAAGGACCAGACTGGCGACTCGATGCCCCTGAAGGAGCAGCAATCGCCGTAACTATATAGTTTGCAGGAACTTTCGGAGGGGGGGCGGCCCCAGACGGCGGACGGGGCCGCTGCCCTTCGTACGGGTGTGGCTCGGTGGCGGCCCAGTAGGCCCCAAACCCCATGACCCACCGGCCGCCCGAGGAGGAGAAGGGAAGAGACGACCGCTCGTGTCGTCGTCCTGCGGGGCGCTTCGCCGAACGCCCTGCCCTTGGGTCGAGCGACGCCCGGAGGCGGCCGGCCAAAGCCTAGCCAACGCGAGTAGCGTCGGGCCGCCGCACGCGCTCTTTGACAATTCGGTTCCGCGGCCTCCCGCAGGTTCGCAGCCTGCGGGAGGACTGCCCCGGCAAGCGGCGAGGCGCCCTGTTACCCTCCCGAAGGTGTTGGAACCTTCGGGAGGGGCAGGGCCTCGGCGGCTCGGGTGCGGGCCGGAATCGTAGGCAGGGTGATTGTCTCTGGAGCCTGAAGGGCTCGCATGGGATAGCCCAGGGCAACGCCCTGGGTTCAGCGGGATCCACGAGTCCAGCCCTGAAGGGGCGAGATAGAAGCTCTCGATTCCGTCCTGTCAGGGCTGCCCCGGGGCGGTCTTGCTCTCCTCCTTCGGAGCTCCCGCAGCCACCTACAATTCCGGCCCACACCCTCGGCGGCTCGGCCGCGTTGCGCAGAGGCGTGCAACGGCGTACAATCGGGCGTGATGGATACCGCGCCCCTGCACGAGCCGTTCATCGCCACGCGCGGGCTCACGCGCGAGTACCGCATGGGGCCGGCCGTGGTCCGGGCACTGGCCGATGTGAGCCTGAACGTGCAGCGGGGCGAGTTCCTCGCCGTCCTGGGCGTCAGCGGCTCCGGCAAGTCCACCCTGCTCCACCTGCTGGGCGGGCTCGACTCGCCCACGGCGGGCAGCGTGCTGGTGAACGGCCGCGACCTGGCCACCTTCACGTCGTATGAGCGCACGGTCTACCGCCGCACGGTGGTCGGCTTCGTCTTCCAGTCCTACTATCTCGTGCCGAGCCTGACGGCGGAGGAGAATGTGGCCCTGGCGCTGACGTTCCAGGGCAGGTTCGGGCGCGAGGGCCGGCGGCTGGCGGACGAGGCGATCCGGCGCGTGGGCCTGGTGCACCGCGCCGGCCACCGCCCCAGCCAGCTCAGCGGCGGCGAGCAGCAACGGGTCGCGCTCGCCCGCGCCATCGTGCACACCCCGCCGCTGCTGCTGGCCGACGAGCCGACGGGCAACCTCGACAGTGCGACGGCGCGGGAGGTGGTGTCGCTCATCCAGCAGATTCACCGCGACCTGGGCACGACCGTGGTGATGGTGACCCACGACCACGAGATGGCCGGGCGCCTGGCCGACCGCGTGGTGCGGCTGCGCGACGGGCGCCTCGCTGAGGAAGGAGCCGCCGGCGCATGAGAACCTGGCGGATCATCCTCCTGGCGATCGGCAGCCTGCGCCGCACGCCGCTGCGCGTGGGCCTCACGGCGCTGGGCGTGGCCATCGGCAGCAGCGCGCTCGTCTCGATGGTCGCCTTCGCCCTCGGCGTCCAGCGGCAGGCGGAGACGCCCTTCCGCGCCCTGGGCCTCGTCAACGTCATCCGCGTGTCGCCCAAGAGGGACAAGGATGCCGGCCGCGGGCCGGCGCTCGACGATGCGGCCCTCCAGCGCATCGAGGCCCTGCCCGGCGTGGAGGCGGCCTATCCCGACTTCCGCGTGCGCGGGCTGAAGATCGCCCTCGGCGACAAGACGACGACCGCGGTGGCCATCGGCCTGCCGCGCGACGTGCCGCTGCCCGGCACAGCGGGCGACCTGCTGGTTGCGGGCGAGTACTTCACCCCGGGCACGAGGCCCGAAATCATCCTGGGCACGCAGGTCGCCCGCGACCTGGGGCTGGACACGCCGCAGGGCGCCATCGGCGCGACCCTGCGGCTCGAGACCTCGGGCCTTGCGCCCGCCGAGGCTGCCAAGACCTTCACCTTCGAGCGCAAGGACCTCGCGGTCACCGTCGTCGGCGTCTACGATCTGCCCAACCTCATGGCGGGCAAGATGAGCGGCGCCGTGCTGCTGCCGGTGGACCTGATGCGCCAGATCCCCGGCGTCGAGTCGGGCTCGTTGCTCGACCGCCTGAAGCTTGGGGCGGATCCCACGCAGCCCGGCTATCCGGAGGTCACGGTGCGCGTCCGCCGCCACACGGATGTGGCCCCCGTGGACAAGGCGATCCAGGCGATGGGCTTCCGCACCCGCACGCTGCTGAGCCGGCTGGAGGATATGCGGACGTTCTTCCTGTTCATGGATGTGTTGCTGGCGGCGGTGGGCGCGGTGGCCCTGCTCGTGGCCGGGCTGGGCATCATCAACACACTGCTCATCTCGGTGCTGGAGCGTTACCAGGAGATCGGCATCTGCAAGGCCATCGGCGCGTCGGATGGGGACGTGTTCGTGCTCTTCCTCACGGAGGCGGGGGCGATTGGCCTGATCGGCGGGCTCTGCGGGCTGGCGCTCGGGCGGGCCGTGTGCTGGGGCCTCGAGGCGGCCATCAACTCCTACGCGCGCGCGGAGGGCATCACGGCGTACCTCGAGGTGTTCGCCTTCCCGCTGTGGCTGGTGACGGCTACGGTGTTGTTCTCGGCGGGGATCAGCGTGCTGGCCGGCGTGTACCCCGCGGTGCGCGCGGCGCGCACCGACCCCATTCGCGCCCTGCGGCGCGAGTGAGGGAGTGCTTCACTCCAGCGGCGCTGCGTCGAGCGTGGCGGCGTCCACACGCACGGTCTGGAGCGCGCCCTGCCTGCTCAGATTGCACAGGGTGGCCCAGACCACGTCGCGCGCGGCGTCGTAGGCCAGCCCCAGGTCCACGCTGGAGCCGGCCTTGCCGGCGTTGATGAAGTCGGCGCCTGCCATCGGAGCGGCAAGCCAGCGGTTGCCCGCGCAGTCGTAGAAAGGCACCACCAGCTTGCCCTCCCGCTCCAGCAGGTAGCCGAGCATCACGAGGTCGCCTTTGGGCAGGTAGACGGCTTCGCGCGCGAAGCGTTTGGCCGCGATGGCTGCGCGGCCCGCGGGGTCGAGCTTGCTTACGGCGCCCGTGGCGAGGTCGCAGGCCCACACCTGGCCGACGGCCTCGTTGCCTTTCTCGGGCGTGGCGGTGAAGAGCAGGCGGCTGCGCCGGCTGTCGAAGGCGAGCGTCGAGCCGTCGCACACGGTCATGGGCAGGGCCTCGCCCGAGGTCTTCAACTCCTCCCAGCTCTTGCCGGCCTTGAGGCGCCAGAGGCCGGTCACGGACTGGCGTTGCCGCGTCGGCGCCCAGCACACCACGCCCTGCGGCGTGGCGCACAGGTAGTTCGTATACTTGCTGGGGTGGAACGGCAGGTCGCCGAACTTCTCGGCGAAGGGCCAGGTGCGCGTGGCGGGGTCGTAGAAGAGGGTCATGTGGCCCTTGATGTAGACGAGCCGCCGAATTGTGGGGTCGTACTCATAGGCCTGGTAGTTGTGGTTGCCCCAGGGCGCGCCGTTGAAGGCCCAGAGCCCCGGGCCGCTGAGGTCGTAGTTGTACTCGAGGGCGAACTGCGGGCGGCAGGCGATGGTCCAGCGGCCGGCCGCGATGTCGTAGTGGGCCACGTCGTTGCCGAAGTAGCTGCTGTGCCCGCCGCCCATGTGCAGGAGTTGGCCGCGGTCGGGGTCGAGCGTCACCGTGCTCCAGCCGCCGCCCTGGCGATTCTCGGGCCAGCGGGGGCAGGCGAGCGGGGTCCAGGTGTTCGGCTTCAGGCCCCTCAGCACGGCCTCGGTGGCCGCGGGGTCGGGCGGGGGCAGGCCCTTCGTGTACCACTCGGGGTCAAAGGAGCCGGTGCGGTGCTCGACGGTCCCTGGCCTGACGCCGTGTTTGGCTGTGCCCTCGGCGTCGGTGGTCGAGGCGTCGAGCTGGCAGAGCCACTCGCTGTGGGCGCTGCCCTTCTCGGTGCCCGCGCCTACCCAGAGCACGAGGTCGCCGTCGCTTGCGGCGGCCACGGCGGCGCTGTCGGCGCCGCTGTGCTCGCGGGAGTCGGCCGGGCCGCCCTTGTCGTAGCGGCGGATCAGCCTCCACTCGTTCGCGGCAACGTCGTACGTCCACATCTCGAAGGGGAGGGGCTTGTAGAGCGTGGCGCAGTAGGATGTGGACGACGTGTAGGTCTTCCCGCCGAGGAGGACGAGCTTGCCGCTCTTGGGGAGGCGCAGGAGCGCGTGGCCGAAGCGGGGCGAGGGGCTGAGGGGCGGCGTGCGCTCCTCCCACGCTCGCGTGGCGCAGTCGTAGACCCACGTGTCGGCGTAGAGCGTGTCGAGCCCGTCGCCGCCGAAGAGGACGATCTTCCGTGTCGCCGGGTCGAAGACCATCGGGGCGAGCGCCCGCGGGGGCGGCTCGGCCTTTGCCTCGACCTTGCGCCATTCGTTCTTCTGGGGCGAATAGACCCAGGTGCCCGGCGAGCCGTTCTCGGTGAGCACGCCGCAGCCGCCGAAGAGCAGAAGCTCCTTGTTCACGGGGTCGGCGCACAGGGCCGACCAGCTCAGGCCCTCGCGATGGTGCTGGGTGAGGGGCATGGGGCCGGGCGGCGCCTGCATGTCCCTCCACGCGCGCTCCCTGGGGTCGTAGCAGAGCACGCGCCCGCAGATGAGGGCATAGACTTTGCCGTCCCACGGCGCGTGGGCGTAATGATACCACATGCACAGGTGTCGGCGGTTCGGGCGCACGAGGCCCTCGGCGTCAGCCATGGCGAAGTAGGGGGACTTGAACTCGACGTCCCTGACGTTGCCCGTCTCGCCGCCGCGGGCCTCGGCGCCTTTCGGCAGCTCGTTGCGCCACGTGCGGGCGGCGGGGTCGAAGCTCATCACGTCGTAGGGGCGCTCGCCCTTGAAGTGGTGGCTCACGGCGCCGCAGAAGAGCACGAATCGCTTGAGTTCAACCGACCACACGAGGCCGGGCGAGAAGCCCGGCCCGACGGCGTTCTCGGAGACCTTGGTCCAATCGTTCGCGGCGAACGCCACGCCATGGAGCAGGAGCCATGAGAGCAGTGTCGAGGTGCGCATCGCTCACTTCCTCGGCCCGAAGTGGGGCATGGGCTCGCCGGCCTCGAGCGCGCCGAGGTCGGGGGCCTTGCCCCGGAAGCCGTCGTTGAAGTTGGGCAGGACCACGCCCTTGTCCACGGCCGGGCCGTCGGGCTTGAGGCGGTAGTCGAGTTCCTCGCCCTTGAACGTGGCGTTGGGGTCGGCGGGCGGCACGAGGCCCGAGGCGAAGACGGCCTTGGGGTCGAGCACGATGGCGCCGTGCTGGCGGTAGAGGATGCCCGCGGCCTTGGCCTCGTCGGGCGTCTTGTAGGTCTTGCCGTTCCACTGGGCGAAGGGGCCGGTGAAGCCGCCGAAGCCGTCGTTGTCGAAGTCGCAGTGGAGCATCCGCCCCGTGGTCGGCAGCGCCGCGCCGCCCGTGCCGAGGAAGAGGTTGTTGCGGGTCCAGACGTCGGTGACGGTTTCGCCGCCGGGCTGGATGATGAAGCACGGGCCGTTGCGCAGGCACGTGTTGTGGAAGAGGAGGACGCCGCAGGTGTCGTTGTGGAGCTTGAAGGGGGAGTAGGTGGCGTTGTAGATGAAGTTGCGGAAGAAGTAGAGCGGCCCGCCCTGGGCGGGCTGGGCGGTGATGCCGTGGGCGACGTTGACGATGCGGTTGCGGAAGACGCGGACGTTGGTCTCGCCGTAGTCGGCCTCGAAGCCGTCGTCGGTGCAGATCGTCACGTCGTTATTGTGGAGGTCGCAGGCCGACCAGTTGCCGTGGCCGGTGCCGTGGACGGCGTCGCCGAGGTTCTGCATGCGGTTGTAGGCGACCACGTGGCCGGCTCCGCTCATGTAGGTGGCGCAGGGCGCCTCGATGCCCTTGGTGCGCGGCCAGGTGGTGGGGCCGATGAACACGTTGTCGGTGATGAAGTGGCCGCGCGAGACGTTGTAGCCGCCGTTGTGGGCGGTGAAGCCCTTCTCCATCTTCTGGAACTTGCAGCGGCGGATCACCCAGTTCGAGCCTTCGTGGGCGACAATGGCGTACTGGCGGCCCTGGATGGTGAGGCCCTCGAGCCAGATGTGCTTGATTCTGCCGGCGGAGATGAGGCGCCCTTGAGTCGTGTCGTCGCCGCCGCCGTCCACGATGGCCTCGCCGTCGCCCGCGCCGCGGAAGATGATCGGCTTGCCCGGCTCGCCGCTCTTCTTCAGTTCCAGCGCCCCCTTGATGAGGTAGCGGCCCTTGTGGAGGAGGAAGAGATCGCCCGGCGCCATCGCGGCGACGGCGGCGGGCAAGCCCTTGAGGGCGTCGGCGGGGCCGCCGGCCGCGTCCTCGGGCACCACGTGGCGCACGCGCATCCCCTTCGGCTCCTTCGGCTCGCCGAGGGTCGCCATCCTGAGCACCTTCTCCGTGTCGCCGCCGTCGGGGTCCTGGAGCGACAGCTTCACCTCGTAGTCGGTCTCGGGCGCGAGGTCCACGAGGCTCCCCGCGAAAATCCAGCCGCCCGGCAGGCGGTCGGCGGGGATGCCGTTGAACGACCACTGGTTCCGCTGCTCGCGCGTCGGCGTGCGGAGCGTGCGGAAGAGGGGGAAGCCCTGCGTCCACGCTGCCGCGCCCACTTTGCGGAACTGGACGGCGACGGCCGCATTCGCGTTGTCGTCGCCCTTGACCGGCCAGCGCACGGCCAGGCAGTGCAGGGTCGAGGGCTCGGGCTGCACGTCGCCGGGGATGGCGGCGTTCTCCCCCGCTCGGGCCGCCGACACGAAGGCCGACGCAAGCGCGAAGGCCGCCAGAAGCCGCCGCAAGTGTGCCGTTGGGACCTCGGGCACGGGTGACCTCCTTCTCAGGTTCGGAAGGGACTGTTCCGCCGCACGGCAAGTTATCGCGCCGCGCGGCGGTTGTCAAGGCACGCCGCGTGGGCGGAGCGCTGCATCGGCCAGACGGGCCGGCCGGGAGCTGGCCGCAGACCGCACTTGACAACCGCCCTCGGGACAAGCAAGATGAAGGCATGGCTATCGAGAAGACGCTTTCGCTGACGGTGAACGGGCAGCCCAGGACGGTGACGACCGACCCCGGGCGCCCCCTGCTGGAGGTGCTGCGCGAGGACCTCGGCCTGACGGGCACGAAGTACGCCTGCGGCGAAGGGCGCTGCGGCGCCTGCACCGTGCTGCTCGGCGGCAAGGCCGTGCGCTCGTGCATCACCCCCGTGGCCGACGCCGAGGGCAAGGCGGTCGTGACCATCGAGGGGCTGGCCGCGGGCGACAAGCTGCACCCTGTTCAGGAAGCCTTCCTCGCCGAGGGCGCGGTCCAGTGCGGCTACTGCGCGCCGGGCATGATCCTGGGCGTGGTGGGCCTGCTGAACGAGAAGCCGAACCCGACCGATGCCGAGGTCCTCTCGCGGATGGAGGGCCACATCTGCCGCTGCTGCGGCTACCCGAAGCTCCTCAGGGCCATCCGCCGGGCCGTGCAGGCCGGAGGCCGATGAGGCCGGAAGAGTCTCACGCAGAGCACCCAGAGAAGAGAGGCAGCAGAGAAGAGAGGCCAGGGATGAAAGGGGCAGTCGGCAGTCGGCAATCGGGAACGGAGCGCGCGCTCAGCCGCCGCGAATTCGTGCGCGTGCTGGGCGCGGGCCTGCTCGTCTCCGTGGGCGCGGGGCCGGCCCTGGCCGGCGAGCGCCGCCCGCGCGGCGGCGGCCGAGGCGGCACGATCGCCGCGCGGGTGCACATCGGCCAGGACGGCGCGATCACGGTGCTCACGGGCAAGATCGAAATGGGGCAGGGCGCCCGCGCCGAGCTCACCCAGGCCGCCGCCGAGGAACTGCGAGTCCCCGCCAGCCGCATCACGATGGTGATGGGCGACACGGCCCTGGTGCCCGACGACGGCCTCACGGCCGGCAGCCGCACCACGCCCTCCACCGTGCCCGCCGTGCGCCAGGGGGCCGCGGCCGCGCGCGAGGCCCTCGTGCAGCTCGCCTGCCAGCGCTGGGGCGTGGAGCCTGGAGCCGTCGAGGCGCGCGACGGCGCCATCACCCACGCCGCCACGAAGCGCACCCTCACCTACGCCGAGCTGGCCGCCAGCGACGAACTGCCCAAGGCATTCGACCAGGCCGTGCCGGGCGGCATCACCCTGACCGCCGTGAAGGAATGGAAGGTGCTCGGCACCTCGCTGCCGCGCCCGAACGTCCGCGACCTGGTGACCGGCGCCCACAAGTTCCCGTCCGACCTCGTGCGTCCCGGGATGCTCTATGGCAAGGTGCTGCGGCCGCCCTCGTACGGCGCACGGCTGGGGGCGGTGGACCTCGCGCCCGCGAAGGCGATGAAGGACGTGGTGGCGGTGCGGGAGGGCGACTTCGTGGGCGTGGCCGCGCCGACCAGCCTGCTCGCCCGCCGGGCCCTGGCCGCCATCGCCGAGACCGCCACGTGGCAGCCGGCGCCGCATCCGTCGAGCCAGGAGGTGTTCGACTACCTGCGGCAGCGCGCCGGGGGCGGCGTGCCGGCGAACCCCTTCGCCGACGAGGTGGCCAAGGCGGCCAAGGCGCTGCGCGCAACCTACCGCGTCCCCTACGTGCAGCACGCGCCGATGGAGACCCGCGTCGCCCTCGCCGAATGGGCCGACGGCAAGCTCACGGTGTGGACGGGCACCCAGAACCCCTTCGGCTACCACCGCGAGCTGGCGGGCGCATTCGGCCTGGGGAACGACCAGGTGCGGGTGATCGTGCCCGACTTCGGCTGCGGCTTCGGGGGCAAGCACACGGGCGAGGCCGCCATCGAGGCGGCCCGGCTGGCCCGAGCGGCCGGCAAGCCCGTGAAGCTGCACTGGACGCGCGAGGAGGAGTTCACCTGGGCCTACTTCCGCCCGGCCGCGGTGATTGACATCGAGGCCAGCCTCGACGCCAAAGGCGCCCTCACGTCGTGGCACTTCATCAACATCAACTCGGGCGGGGCCGCCGTGGACACGCCGTATCGCGCGGGCAAGGCCAACTGCCGCTTCGTGCGGTCCGACACGCCGCTGCGCCAGGGCTCGTACCGCACGCTCGCCGCCACGGCCAACAACTTCGCCCGCGAGTGCTTCATGGACGAGCTGGCCGCGGCCGCAGGGGCCGACCCGCTCGACTTCCGCCTCGCGCATCTCGACAACCCGCGCCTGCGCGCCGTGCTCGAGGAGGCGGCGAAGCGCTTCCGCTGGCGCGAGCGGGTGAAGGAGAAGCGGCCCGACGCAGGCATCGGCCTCGCCTGCGGCACCGAGAAGGGCTCGGTGGTGGCCGCCTGCGCCGAGATCGCCCTCGACCGAGCGAAAGGCACCATCGCCGTGCGGCAGGTGACCGAGGTGTTCGAGTGCGGCGCCATCCTCAACCCCGACAACCTGCTCTCGCAGGTGCAGGGCTGCATCGTGATGGGCCTCGGCCCCGCGCTCCGCGAGGAGATGCGCTTCGAGAAGGGCGAGATGCTCAACCCGCGCTTCCGCCAGTACCTTGTGCCGCGGTTCAGCGACGTGCCCGAGTTGGACATCCATCTCCTCGACCGCCCCGACCTCCCGAGCGCGGGCGGCGGCGAGACGCCCATCATCGCCATCGCCCCCGCCATCGGCAACGCCGTGTTCCACGCCACGGGCCAACGCATCCGCGCGATGCCCATTCGGTTGGCCGAGTCCGGCGGTTCGTAGTGCGGGCTTCAGCCCGTTGCGCTCCTCGGCGCCCCCCGTTCGGATAGCGTGCAGCCTGAAGGCCGCACTGCCAGCGCGAGCGAACCATGAACGTGAGCCACCCCGCGGGGGATATCCATCAGGCGATTGTGGAACTCGCGGATCGCGGCCAGCGCTTCGCCGTGGCCGTGGTGCTCGAGGCGGAGGGCTCCTCGCCCGTCGGCGTGGGCGCCAAGGCGGCGATTGCGGCGGGCGGCGTCCTTCGCGGCACGGTGGGCGGCGGGGCCGTCGAGGCCGAGGCACAGCGACGCGCCGCCGAGGCGATCGCCACAGGCCGGCCCCTGATGTTCCGCTTCACGCTCTTCGGGCGCGCCGTGGGCGACGCCAGCCCGATCTGCGGCGGGCGGATGCGCCTCCTGGTGGACCCGACGGCCGCCCGGCATCGAGACGCCTACGCCGCGGCAGCCGCCGCGCGCCGCTGCCGCCAGCGCGGCGCGCTTGTCACGCACCTTCGCGGCGCCGAGCCGTGTGAAGTCGCCGTCGAGTTCCTGCGCGCGGACGCGGTCCCGCCCGAGCAGGATCTCCCGGGCGCCGAGGCGGTTCGCACCGTGCTGGAGGCGGAGCAGCCCGCGCTGTTTGCCGAGGAAGGGCGCGAGGCGCTGGTCGAGCCGCTCATTCCCCGGCCGGTGCTCGTCATCGTGGGCGGCGGCCACGTGGGCCAGGCGGTCGCCGCCCAGGCGGACCTGGTAGGGTTCGAGGTCGTGGTGATGGATGACCGGCCCGAGTTCACGCGGCCCGAGCTGTTCCCCGCCGGCGCCGCGACGTGCTGCGGGCCTGTGGCCGAGCGGCTGGCCGACTTCCCGTTCGCCGGCGACACCTACGTCGTCATCGTCACGCGCGGCCACCAGCACGATGCCGAGGCCCTCGCCGCGTGCCTGCGTCGGCCCGCCGCCTACGTGGGCATGATCGGCAGCCGACGGAAGGTGGCGCTGATGCGCGATGACTTCATCCAGTCGGGGCGGGCGACGCCCGAGGAGTTTGCGCGCGTCTACGCGCCGATCGGACTGGACATCGGCGCGGCGACGGTGCCCGAGATCGCCGCGAGCATCGTGGCCCAGTTGATCGCTGTGCGGCGCACGGGCCGCGCGCCCCGGATGCCGCTCCACTGAGGTCCACATGGTCTGCGCCGTCATCCTTGCCGCCGGACGCTCGCGCCGCATGGGCGCTCAGAAGCTGCTGCTGCCGGTGGGCGGGCAGCCGATGATCGCACGCGTGGCCGACGCCGTCCTTGCCGGCCCCGTGGGGGAGGTGCTCGTGGTGGTGGGCGCCGACGCGGAGCGCATCGCCGCCGCGCTCGCGGGCCGCCGCGTTCGCTTCGTGGCGAACCCGGACCCAGGGGGCGAGATGCTCGGCTCGGTGCGTTGCGGCCTGCGGGCATTGCCGCGCGAGGCCGCCGCGGCGCTGATCGTGCTCGGGGACCAGCCAGGCGTCACGCCCGAGACCGTGGCCGCGGTGGTCCAGGGGTTTCGCGAATCGGGGCGCGGCATCGTGGTGCCGACGCATGCCGGGCGCCGCGGCCACCCGCTGCTCGTCGCAATGCGCTACCGCGACGAGATTCTGAGCCGCTACGATGGGACGGGCTTGCGCGCACTCCTCCGCGCGCATCCCGGCGATGTTCTCGAGGTGGACGCCGCGACGCCCGGCGCCGTCGAGGACGTGGACACGCCGGCGGCCTACGCCCGCCTGGCGGCGCGCCAGCAAACTGTCATTCCGAGCGGAGCGGAGCGAAGTCGAGGAACCTCTCAGGGGAGTGAGCCTGCGTAAGGCAGCGCACACTGTTGTCGCGGTCTGCTCCTCTGAAAGGTGCTTCGACAAGCTCAGCATGACAGAATACGAACTTCCCTGCCTTCAGCGGCGCAGGCTGGTGAGAAATGCAGGCTACGCCGCCCTCCTGACGCTCACTCGAGCGTCAGCAGCGTCAGCGCGTCCTGGTCCTTCACGAAAACCCTGTTCCCCGCGAGGATGGGGTGCGCGTAGGTCGGCGTGTCGGAGACCTTGATCCGCGCGACCTCCTCGTAGGCAGCGGCGCTGGGCTTGAAGGCGATCAGCTCCGAGGTGCTGGGCAGGGCCAGGATCACCGGGCCAGCGTCCACAATCGCCGCGAAGCCGCGGCCGTGCTGGGCGGCGTCGGTCCACGCGGCCTTGCCGTCCTGGGCGTTGAGGCAGAAGAGGTTGCCGCGGCTCGACAGGCCGAAGAGCAACCCGTTCTCGAGCACGGGGGTGTTGAACTGCACGGCGACGTCGGGGTTGTTCCACAGCTCCTTCGCCACGAAGGCGTCCCCCTGCTTCTCGATCTTGATGGCCTTGGTGCCGCGGCCGGCTCCCGTGCAGATAACGGTCTGCCCGTCCACAATCGGCGTAGCGGCATTGTACGCCCGCATCTGCGGCACGAACGGGAGCTGCCAGAGCAGCTTGCCGTCGGCCACGGCCACCCCCACGATGCTCTTCTCGGTCAGGGTGACGAGTTGCTTCACGCCCTCCACCGTCATCAGGGCGGGCGAGGCGTACTCGGGACCCTCGGCGTCCCAGCGCCACTTCTCGTTGCCCGTGGCGAGGTCGTAGGCGAGGATGGCGCCCTTGCCCTTGCCGCCGAGGTGGGCGATCACCATGCCGTCCACAATGAGCGGAGACATGGCCGTGAAGAACTGCGGCACGGTCTTCGGGAAGGGGTCCTTGCGCCAGAGGAGCTTGCCGCTGGCGGCATCGAGGCACGAGAGCACGCCGTTGACGCCCAGGGTGACCACCTTGCCGTCGGCGACGGCGGGCGAGCTTCGGGGGCCGGCGTGCCGGGCTGCGGCGCCCGTGGGGGCATCGGCGGCGTACTGGTCGCGCCACAGCTCCTTGCCGTCCTCCGCGTTGAGGCACAGGGTCACCTCGTCCTGGCCCTGGCGCGCGAAGACGTAGAGCTTGTCTCCGACGAGGGCGGGAGTGGCATCGCCGGCGCCCACGGGCACGGTCCACTTCTTCGTCAGCGTCTTGGGCCAGGCCTGCGGCACGGTGAAGCCTGTCACCTTGCCATCGCGATTGGCCCCTCGCCACTGCGGCCAGTCGGCGGCCTCGACCGCAATCGAGCAGAGCAGAAGCCCCAGAACCGGGACCACGCTCAGCCATCCGTTCGCCGATCTCATCGTGGCTCCTTTCCGCGCCCGCGCGCGAAACGCCGCCCAGATCCCCTCCGGCCCTGGCCGGCCACGTTGGCCTGCCGTGTGGGCGCGATTATACCGCGGCGGCGCCGGGAGGTTCAAGAGTGCGCTTCGGGAGAGCACGGCCCCCAGATTCCGGCGCCTGCGCCCCCGCTCGCCCACGCTGTCTTGGAAAGCAGACACGGCGCCGCCATACCCGCTCAACTCCCCCGCCGCCGCGAGATGAGCAAGTATGGCGCTTTGGCGATCCGGGCGGCTCTACGGCCTTTCCGCCCATACTTGCTCAATTTCCTCCCCCTCTGGTTTGAGCAAGTATGGCGCTGGGGCGCTCTGGGGCCTTTCGTGGCCGTTCCTGCCCCTCTGCACCCCTTTCGTTCATCCAGAGTGATTCGGGAGGGGAGGGGCACGGCTTGGATGCCCCCGCGGCGAGGGCGGCCAGGTCGGGTGGCCATGCTCGCTGCGGGATCCCAACGCGCCAGGATCATGGCGCACTCGACACGCAGGCCGCTTGCGGGTACCATAGGGCTGGCCTGAGGGCAGGTGGCGGGGGTGGCCCGCTTCGCCGACAGGCCGGGAACAGGAGCCAGCGGATGGACGAGAAGCTTTTCGAGCGGGTCTGCAACGCCCCCGGGGTGCCGGGATACGAGGACGAGGCCCAGGCCGTGGTGATGGAGGCGCTGCGCGCGAGCTGCGACGAGGTGCGCCGCGACCGCCTGGGCAATGTCATCGGCCTGAAGAGGGCCACCCGGCCGCCCGCCGACGGCTCGCCGCCGCTCAAGGTGGCGCTGGCCGCCCACGTGGACGAGATCGGGATGATGGTGAAGCATATAGATTCCAACGGCTTCATCCGCTTCGAGCCGATGGGCGGGCTCAATGCGCAGGTCATCACCTCGCAGCGGATGATCATCCACGGCCGCAAGCCCGTCGGCGCCGTCGTCGTGCCCGACAACCGCGAAGACAGCAAGGACAAGCTGACGAAGGTCAACGAGGCGTTTCTCGACACGGGCCTGCCGCGCGACGCCCTGTGCGAACTGGTGCAGGTGGGCGACGTGGTGACCTTCGCCTCGGGCGTCGAGCGGCTCAACGACAAGGTCTACGTGGGCAGGAACTTCGACGACCGCATCGGCACCTACTGCCTGCTCGATGCGATGCGGCGCGTCGGCGACACCTCCGTGGACGCCTACGCCGTGAGCTCGGTGCAGGAGGAGGTGGGCCTCCGCGGCATGCGGCCCGCCGCCTACGCCATCCAGCCCGACATCGGCGTGGCCATTGACGGCAGCCTCTGCTGGGGACCCTACGGCGACCAGCACGAACGCACCTGCGCGCTCGGCAAGGGCACGGGCGTGTACATCATGGACCGCCTGACCATCGGCGACCGGCGGCTGGTGCAGTTCCTCTTCGACGTGTGCGAGCGGCACCACATCCCCGTCCAGCGCAACGTCGGCGGCGGCACCGATGCGGCGGCCATCCAGCAGGCGCGGGCCGGCGCGCTCAGCACCACCATCGGAGCGCCGGTGCGGTACATGCACTCCACCGTCCAACTCTGCCACGCCGACGACATCGAGGCCACGGCCGAACTGCTGGCGCGGTTCCTGGAGCATGCTCACGAGTTGCGGCCCGATGAGAGATAGGCGCTGTCAGGCAGGCTGTGCGTGCGTTGGACAGGATGAATGGAGGGGTGGAGGGGTGGATGGCTGCCTGACAACCATCCATTCATCCAACCATCCGGTCATCCCATCCAGCGGGTGCCCAAAGTTGTGTTAGGACGCAAGGAATGAAGATCGCGCGTGTCGCGGCCACACCCGTCCGCCTGCCCATTCCTCCACGCTCCTACGCGTCGGACGACGCGGGGACGAAGCGCGAGTGGGGGCGCCTGAGCCGTCTCTCGCCCAAGCGGCCGAGCACGATCCTCGAGTACCTGCTCGTTCGCATCGAGACCGACGAGGGTCTTGCCGGCACAGGCGAGGCGCCCGTGGATATCGGCTTCTTCGGCCAGACACTCGAGGAGGTGCAGGCGGCGATTGACGACTACCTGGGGCCGCAGATCGTCGGCCTCGACCCCTTCGACCGCGAATACGCCATGCACCGCATTGACTACCGGGGCAACTCGTGCGCCAAGTCGGGCATTGACCTGGCGCTCCACGACCTGATGGGGCGCGCGCTCGGCGTGCCCGTGAGCGACCTCATCGGCGGCTCGCACCGGCAGCGCGTGCCCGTGGCCATCGAGATCGCGGGCGGCGCCCCGGCCGACATGGCCGCGGCGTGCGCGGCCTACGTGGCCAGGGGCGTGCGCGCGTTCAAGCCCAAGATCGGCGGCGTGCCCGAGCAGGACGCCGACCGGCTCCGCGCCATCCGCGAGGCCGTGGGGCCGAGCGTGTCGCTGCGGGCCGACGCCAACCAGGGCTACTCGCCCAAGGAGGCGATCCGCCTGTGCCGCCTCGCCGAGAGGTACGATGTCGGCCTCGAGCTCCTCGAACAGCCCGTGGCCGCCTGGGACCTCCAGGGCATGGCCGCCGTGTGTCGGGCGGTGGACACCCTGATCGAGGCCGACGAGAGCTGCTACTCGATTCACGATGCCCTGCAACTGATCCGCCACGAGGCGGCCGATGTGCTGAACATCAAGATCGCCAAGGCCGGCGGGCTCTACGCGGCCAAGAAGATCGCGGCCCTGGCCGAAGCCGCGGGCCTCAAGTGCGTGCTGGGCACGGCCTTCGGCCTGGGCATCGGCGTGGCCGCCAAGCTCCACCTCGCCGCGTCTACAGTCGCCGTGACCGACGCGGTGGAGTTCACCGAGATCGGCCTTCACGGCAACCTGCTCGCCCCGCCGCACGACAGGTTGCTCGCCCTGCCGCTGGAGGCCGATGGCTGCCTGCCCGTGCCCGGCGACCCCGGCTTCGGCGTGGCGCTTGATGAGGATGCCGTGGCGCGAAGCTCGGTTGCGCCCTTCGCCCCTTGACGCATGCTGCCATTGCGCTTACACTTATGTTTCAAGCGGCGAACGCCCGGACCCGCCACGCCGGCTGCCCCGCACAGGGCGGGGGCGCGGCCGAAATGAAAGGAATCACCATGCGTCACTGGAATCGCCTGGGTGCCGTGTTCGGTCTCGTCCTCGCTCCTCTCCCTGCGTCGCACAGCACCGCGGCGGAGCAGGCGCCCTCCTTCATCTGGGTCGAAGGGGAGGCCGCCAGGTCGAACTCGATGCACCGCCACCCCTGGTGGTATGACAAGGTGAAGAAAGACCAACTGTCGGGCGGCGATTTCATCTCGAACTGGTCCGACAAGCCCGGCGAGGCGACCTATGCCTTCGCCGCCCCGGTGGCCAGGACGTGGGTCCTCTGGGTCCGAGCGAACCCCGTGGGCACCCAACTGTCGTACAGACTCGATGGCGGCGACTGGGCACGCATCGACATGTCGAGCAGCCAGGTGGGCAACGTCAACATCGCCGAGGACGGGAAGATAGACCTGCGGTTCCTCGCCTGGGCGAATGTGGGCGAGGTGAAACTCGCGCAGGGCGCCCACACGATCGAGTTCCGCATGGACAGCGCGAACAACAACCACGGGATGCTCGACTGCTTCGTCTTTGCCGATGCGGCGTTCCGGCCCGAGGGCATCCTGAAGCCCGGCCAGTTGGCCGCCGTCGCTGAGGCCGCCGAGAAGGGCCGCTGGGCCTTCCGGCCGCCGCGCGATGCGTTCAGCCCCGACGCGTTCCTCGACCTGCGCTCCCTCAACGAGAAAGTGGCCGGCGAAAGCGGCTTCGTCGCCCGCTCGAAGGACGGCAACGACTTCGTGCTGGGAAACGGGCGTCCCGCCCGCTTCTGGGCCGTCAACAGCGGGGCGTTCGACAAGGACCTCGCCCGCCACGCCCGCTTCCTGGCCAAGCGCGGGGTGAACATGGTCCGCTTCCACAGCAACATCACGCCGGCCGGCAACGACCTGATGGGCATTGACACGAAGGACCGCGACCACCTCTGGCGCGGCGTGGCCGCGATGAAGAAGGAGGGCATCTACGTCACCTACTCGCCTTACTGGGCCGGCCCGGCCCGCGTGAAGCCCGCCATGGGCGTGCTCGACACCGGCGGCAACGGCAATTGGGGGCTCCTCTTCTTCGACAAGAAGCTCCAGGATGCCTACAAGGCCTGGATGAAGCAGGTGCTGGCCGAGCCGAACCCCTACACCGGCATCCCGCTCGCGAAGGACCCCGCACTCGCCATCATCCAGATACAGAACGAGGACTCGTTGCTCTTCTACACCAGCCAGGGGATCAAGGGCGCGGCGCGCAAGGAGTTGCGGCGGCAGTTCGGCGACTTCCTCAAGAAGAAGTACGGCTCGCTCGAGAAAGCCAGGGAGACATGGGGCGGCGCCGCGCCGTCGGCCGACCAGGACGCGCCCGACGACTTCGCCCAGGGCGAGGCGGCGCTCCTCATCGTGTGGGAGTTGTCGCAGCGCCGCTTCGGCGAGGGCTTCCAGAGGCGCTGCTCCGACCAGATGGAGTTCTTCGCCACGGTGATGCGGCGCTTCAACAAGATGATCGGCGACTACCTGCGCAACGACCTCGGCTGCAAGCAACTCGTCAACGCCGGCAACTGGCGGACCGCCGACAACGTGATCATGCTCGACGCTGAGCGGTGGTCCTACTCTTCCAATGAGGTGATGGCCGTGAACCGCTACTACGGCGGCATCCACGAGGGACAGCACAACGGCTGGGCGATCGTCAATGGCGACCGTTTCACCGACCCCAGCGTGCTGCTGCGGCCGCGCGAGCTGCCCGTGACGCTCAAGCAGGTCGAGGGCTTTCCGATGATCGTCTCCGAGAGCTCGTGGGTGCCGCCCATGAGCTACCAGTCGGAGGGGCCGTTCCTTGTCGCCGCCTACCAGTCGCTCAATGGCGTGGACGCCTTCTACTGGTTCGCCACGGGCGAGGAGGGCTGGCGCGAGCCGGGCTCGGCCAATGGCTACCTGCCGTCCGAAGGCAAGTGGGTCTGCGCGACGCCGATGCTCCTGGGCCAGTGGCCGGCAGCCGCTCTGCTCTACCGCAAGGGCTACGTGCGGCAGGGCAAGCCGGTCGTGCACGAGCAGCGATCGCTCGACGACCTCTGGCAGCGCCGCATGCCCATCATCGCCGAGGACGCCGGCTACGACCCCAATCGCGACAAGGACCACCTCTCGAAGGAATCCAACGTCAAGGGCGGCGTCAACCCGCTGGCCTACCTCGTCGGCCCCGTCCAGACCACCTACGGCGGTAACCCTGCCAGGAGCCAGGTCGCCGACCTGTCGAAGTTCATTGACCCGTCGGCCAAGACCGTGGTCTCGAACACGGGCGAGCTGAAGTGGGACTACGGCCGTGGGCTCTGCAAGCTCAACGCGCCGAAGGCCCAGGGCGTGACCGGCTTCCTCAAGAAGGCGGAAAGCATCGCGTGCGCCGACGTGACGATTCAGTCGGGCAACGACTACGCGACCGTGCTGCTGGTCTCGATGGACGACAAGCCGCTCGCCACGTCGGGCAAGGTGCTCGTCCAGGTGGGCACGACCCAGCGGCCCACGGGCTGGAAGACAAGCCCCGTCAAGATCGGCGCCGAGGACGGTGAGCAGGTGGTGGACTTCGGGAAGGCCCCGTGGCTGATCGTGGAGGGCGATGTCAGGGTCACGATCCGCAACCCCCAGCTCAGGACGGCCGTGGTGCTCGACCCGAACGGCATGGCGGTGAAGCGGATCCCTCTGGCCGACTCCGGCACGGGCAAGACCCTGGCGTTCCCGCCCGACGCCCTGTACGTCGTCCTGGAATGAGGCCCCGCTGTCGCCCGCCGCGGCCGGGTCATTCGGGCAAGGGCTGCGGCGCGAGCTCGATGGTGAAGGTGCGGGCCTCGTCGCCGAGCTTGGTGGCCAGCTTGACCTTCTGGCCGGGCTTCATCTTGCGCAGCGCGGCCAGGAAGTCGCGCACCGTGGCCGGCTTCTTGCCCTCGAACTCGGCGATCTCCGCCCCGGGCTTGAGGCCCGCCTGCCCTGCGGGCGATGTGGGCGCCACCTCGCGGATGACGACCGCCCCGTTCCTCTGCTCGACCGTGAGGCCGAGGTAGGGCGCCATCTCGGGCGCTCGGGGCGTGAGGTCGGTGCGCGTGGTCAGCTTGGCTTTCAGGCTCAGCTTCTTCTCCTCCCGCTGGACTTCCACCTCGACTTCATCGCCCGCCTGGAGGCCGGCCACGGCCTCCATCAGGTCGGACGTCGAATCGAGTTCGCGCCCCGCGATCTTCAGGAGCACGTCGTTGGCCTTGATGCCGGCTTTGTCGGCGGGCGAGCCCGGCGTCACCTGGGCGATGACCAGCTTGTTGTCCTGCTCGCGCGTCGCCACGCCGAGGAAGGGCACGGGCGGCACCGACTGCTTGACGAGCCATTGCTTCCAGTCGCGCTCGACCTCCTCGATCGGCTTGCCGAAGACGGCCTGGAAGGAATCTATGGCGGCGCGGTCGCGGGCATAGTTGGCGTCGGCGGTGTACTCGTCGTAGAAGCGCTTGAGCAGGCCCTTCTCGTGCATGTAGAAGAGCATGTAGCGGGCCTGGGCGTAGGCGAGCTGGGCCTGGGCCATGAACTGCGGGTGGGTGAACCCCATCAGCGCGGTCCACGGGAGCAGGCGCCCCTGGCGTGCGGCCTGCTGGGCGACGAGGAGGCGGTGGTTCTGCCGCGGCTTCACCGTGCCGTCGCGGTCCGAGCTCTCGAACAGCGTGGCGAGGCCCTCGATGAGCCAGATCGGGTGCTCCTGGCGGCGCGCGAGCATGTCGGCGTAGTGGAGGGCGTGGGTGAACTCGTGGAGGACCACGTCGGCGCGGAGCAGCTTGTTGACGGGCATGTCGCTGCAGAAGAGCGCGGAGGAGGCGGGGTTGTAGAAGCCGCCGATGCCGCCGGTGAAGACCTTGGGCGTGTCGGCCGCTGTGAGCAGCACGATGTAGAGGGGCCGCTGGGGCTTGTTCTGGAAGAGGTCGCGCCATTGGCAGTCGGCATAGGCCTCCAGGCTGCGGCGCAGCTCGGCGATCTCCTTGTCGTCCTTGGCGTGCAGGTAGACGAAGTTCCGCTCGGGGTCGGTGAGGGTCTTGTAGCGCTTGGCGTCAATGCCGCGCTCGGCGAGCGTCTTGGTGATCCGCTCGATCGTCTTCTCGGATGCCTTCTTCGTGTACTCGTCCTTCTTCGCGAGCAGCTCCTTGAAGGCGGCCTCGTCCCGCAGCGATTCGAGGTCGGGGTCGCGCTCGATGTGCAGGAAGTCCACGAACCCGGCTTCCACCGATTGTTTGAGGTAGTCGAGGGCTTTGGGCTTCTCGCCCTGGCGGGCCAGAGCGCAGGCGGCGTTGTAGAGGGCGGTCGGGTCGTCGGGGCTGGTCTTGAGGATTTCGAGGCAGGCGGCCAGGGCGGCCTTGTAGTCCTTCTTGTCGAACATCTCCAGCGCCCGGCGGTGCAGTTGCAGCAGGCGCTGCGGGTCGGGCTTCGGCGCGGCGGGGGTGGGCGGCTTCTCGGTCACGCCCTTCACGTCGGCCGGCGCCAGCGCGCGGGTGTCGCTGCCGATCTTAAGCGACAGGGCCTTGTCGTCCTCGGCGACGATCTGGCCCTCGAGCTTCGAGCCGTCCTTGAGTTCGACAATGTACGTTGCCCGGTCGTGCTTCTTCACCTGGGCTTTGGGGATGGTGAGTTCGCCGTACGCGGTGCGCATGACGAGATGCGCGGGCGTCTCGCGGACGACGCGGCCCTTCAGCCGCTCGTCCTGCTTCGTCTCCACGGTGTCGGCCGTCGCGGGCGCCAGGATGCTGAGGGTGGCGATGCCGATGAACCAACGCAGCGCGGGGAACCGAGACATGACCAGACTCCACCAGGGTGGCGAATCGCGAAACCCGTCTCCACCACCAGCTTAGCAGGATCGGCAGGCGGATTCCACTCGCCCGCTTGCATTGGCGGGGCCGCGCGATAGAATGAGCGCGCCCGTTGGGGCGATGGTGGCGGCCTTCTCCCGCGTCGTTCCGAGAACCGTTCAGGAGATTGGCATGGGCATGCTGCGGGTGGCGATGTTGAGCGGATGGCACGTGCATGCGAAGGGCTATGCGAACACGGTGAATTCGTTCCCCGACGCGAAGGTCACCGTGGTGTGGGACGAGGAGCCTGCCCGAGGCAAAGCGTGGGCGGACGAGCTGAAGGTGCCCTTCGAGCCCGACCTGGCCCGGTGCGTGGCGCGCGACGACGTGGATGGCGTGGTGGTGGACGCCCCGACCTCGATACACCCCGAGGTGATGATCGCCGCGGCGAAGGCCGGCAAGCACATCTTCACCGAGAAGGTCATGGCCCTCACGGTGCGGGGGTGCGAGCGCATCGCGAACGCCGTGCGGAAGGCGGGGGTGAAGTTCTGCATCTCGATGCCGCAGCGCTGCTCGCCCACCAGCCTGCTGGCGAAGAAGGTGGCCGAGGAGAAGCTGATTGGCGACGTGACGGTGCTGCGCGTGCGCGTGGCCCACAACGGGGCGTCGGCGGGCTGGCTGCCACCGCACTTCTACGTGCCCGAGACCTGCGGCGGCGGGGCGATGATGGACCTGGGCGCGCACCCGATGTACCTGGCCCGTTGGATCCTGGGCAGGCCGCGCCGGATCACCTCGACGTTCAACGACCGCACGGGCCACGCCGTCGAGGACAACTCGGTGTGCCTCATCGAGTTCGAGAGCAAGGCCATCGCGATTGTCGAGACCAGCTTCGTGTCGTCGCACAGCCCGGGCGCCCTGGAACTCTACGGCACCGAGGGCGCGCTGCTGATCGGCGGCCCGGACGGACGTCCGCTGCTGCGCTCGAACAAGGTAGCCTCGAGTGTGCCGGGCTGGGTGATGCCGAGCGAGCTGCCCAAACCGCTGCCGGCGCCGCTGCGCCAGTGGGTGAGCGGCTGCCTGGAGGGCTCCGAGATCCACTTCGGGCTCGAGGAGGGGACGCAACTCACCGAGCTCATGGAGGCGGCGTACGCGTCGCACCGCAGGGGCCGGCAGGTGGAGTTCGCCTGACGGCCGCACACGACGCGGGGGCGGGACGGGCCTGGGCCCGCCCCCGATGGGCTCGGAGCCGCCTCAGGCGCTGGCTGCGGTACTCCTTCCGGCAGCCCTGTGCTGCGAGAGCACGCGCTCGATGGTGTTCGTGAGCTCCGTCAGGTCGCCCCGCTTCACCACGTAGGCGTCGGCTGCCCACGACATGAAATTGTCCTTGTAGCTGGCGTACGCCGTGTGGATGATGACGGGGAGGTGGTTATTGATCGCCAGCAGTTTGCCGAGGAGCTCCAGGCCGTCCATCTCGGGCATGGCGATGTCCACGATCACCAGGTCTGGCATGAACCGTGCCACCGTGTCGAGCGCCTCGTGGCCGTTGGCGGCCGTGGCGATGGAGTGGCCTTGGCTGCCGAGTTCGTCCTGAAGAAGCAGCCGCTGATTCCTATCGTCCTCCACGATCAGTATCGCGGCCATGGTCTCGCTCTCCTTCCCGTAGCCCCAGCCGACGCCCGCCCGTCATGCAGCCTATGACAGAGCGCGGAGTGCGCGGCCTTGCCGGGCCTCGCGTAGGCTCGCTCGGCGCACTCCCTCTCTACTCGGATTATAGCGCCAATCCCCCACGCGTCAAGAAGCAAGCGCCGTTCTGTGTTCGCGGCGGCGTGGTCGCGCGGCCTTGGGGCGCCTCACTTGGCCGGCTCGGCCGACTGGGGCGCAGCGGGCGGGGTGGGCTTGTCGCCTTCTTTGAGGGGCCGCAGCTCGATCCTCTTGAGGGCGATCTGCATGCCCTTGAAGCCCTCGCCGCCGTGCACCTGGATGCCCACGCGGCCCTTGGCCGAGCGGGTGTCGTGCACCTCGCCAAGCTGCTTGCCATTGAGCCAGAAGATGATGTGGTCGCCGTTCGCGTAGATCTGCCCTTCGTTCCAGCCGTCGCGGTTCTCGATGCTCTCGTCGAGGTTCACGAAGGCGAACGTGCTGTTGGCGCCGGGGTAGAAGGCGCCGCTGAATGTCTTCGGACTGGTCCATTTCAGGATGTCGAACTGGTAGCGGTCGCGGAACCAGATGCCGCTGTTGGCCGGCCACTTGACCTTGTAGGTGAAGCGCAGCTCGAAATTGTCGAACGCCGCGGTGGTGAAGATGTCCGCCCCCTTGCCGTCCTCCTGGAAGCCCACGAGGCAGCCGTCCTCGACCTTGAACTTCGTGGGGTCGTTGGCCTTCCAGCCCTCGAGGTCCTTGCCGTTGAAAAGCGGCTTCCAGTCGTCGCCCGCGAAGGCCGCGCCGACCGCGAGCAGCATGCCGACGCCAACTGCCAGTTGCCTCATCGCTTTGGCTCCTTTCCTTCCTCCCGATGTGGCCATTCTAGGCGACGGGACACGCCGCGTCAAGCGTGCGCGCCGCGCCATCGCTTGACCCGCTCGGCGGCAATCACGATAATGAGCGCCATTCACGGTGTCGTTTCCCCTCAACCATTGGAGGCGGGCAGATGCGTCGAAGAGTGGCGACGGGGCTGTGGCTGGTGCTGGTGGTTGCCCTGGCCTGCTTCGCCGGCGAGGCGAAGCTCCAGGACGGCGATCTCGTGGCGGTCACCGGCGACTCGATCACCGAGCAGAAGCAGTACTCGGTGTTCATCGAGGACTACCTGCTGATGTGCCAGCCGGCGGCGAAGTTGCGCGTGATGCAGTTCGGCTGGGGCGGCGAGACCGCCGGCGGCTTCAGGAACCGCATGGCCAACGACTGCCTGCCCTTCAAGCCCACGGTGGCCACGACCTGCTACGGGATGAACGACGGCGGCTACCGCCCCTTCGACGAGAACCAGCAAGGCAGGTCGTACCGCGAGAGCACGAGGGCCATCGTGCAGGAGTTCAAGAAGGCCGGCGTCCGCCTCATCGTCGTCGGCTCGCCCGGCGTCGTGGATGCCGACACCTTTCGCCACGATCCCGCCGCCGCCAGGATGTACAACGAGACCCTCGCGAGGCTCCGCGACATCGCCCGTGAGGTGGCCGAGAAGGAGGGTGTCGTCTTCGGCAACGTGTTCGACCCCATGATGGACGCGATGACGAAGGCCAAGGCGAAGTACGGCAAGGACTACCACGTGGCCGGCGGCGACGGCGTCCACCCGGGTGCTAATGGCCAGCTCCTGATGGCCTACGCCTTCCTGAAGGCCCTGGGCTGCGACGGCAACATCGGCACGATCACGGTGGACCTCGCCGCCGGCAAGGCCGAGGCCACCGAGGGCCACAAAGTGCTCGCGTGCAAGGACGGCGCGGTGGAACTCGAGAGCACCCGCTACCCCTTCTGCTTCTTTGGCGACCCCAAGGACCCCAACGCCACGAGCGGGATCATCGAGTTCGTGCCGTTCAACCAGGACCTCAACCGCCTCACGCTCGTGGTCAAGGGCGCCAGGGGCGACCGGGTGAAGGTCACCTGGGGCAAGGCATCGAAGGAGTTCGCCGCCGCCGACCTGGCGAAGGGCGTCAACCTGGCTGCCGAGCTGCTCGACAACCCCTTCTGCGACGCCTTCAAGAAGGTGGACGCAGCGGTCCGCGCCCAGCAGAACTTCGAGACGCCGATGATCAAGGACCTCATCAACAAGCTCCCCAGCATGCAGCGGCTCGTGCCCGAGGAGAAGGAAGCGTTCGAGCGCGTCCGCACCGCGCTGGCCAGGAGAAACCAGGAGCTCTTCGACGCCGCAGCCGCCGCCGTCGTGCCCGTGAAGCACGCGATCAAGATCGAATAGCCGCAAGCCGCAAGCCGCAAGCGGCAAGCTTGGAAAGGAGTGCCTATGCCCCCCCTTCGCTTCGAGAAGGTCTTCATCTCCGACGAGCGCTACGAGGCGGCCGGCGTGTTCGACGTGAATCGCGACGGCCACCTCGACATCGTCTCCGGCGCCTATTGGTACCCCGGGCCGAAGTTCGACCGCAAGTGCAAGATCGGCCCCGTCATGGCCGCGGGCGAGTACTTCGACGACTTCTCCACCCTGCCCCTCGACGTCAACGGCGACGGTTACCCCGACTTCGTCACCGGCGGCTGGTTCGGCCAATGCCTCGTCTGGAAGGAGAACCCCAAGGGCGACCCCACCAAGGAGTGGGCCGTCCACAAGATCGCCGACACCGGCAATGTCGAGACAACCCGCGCGTGGGACATTGACGGCTGCGGCATCCCCGAGATCGTGCCGAACACCCCAGGGGCGCCCCAGAAGGTCTTCAAGCTCATCACCGACGCCAGCGGCAAAGGCACCGGCGCCTTCCGCGAACACGTCATCTTCGCCCCCGAGAAGGGCGGCACCGGGCACGGCTTCGGCTGCGGCGACATCAACGGCGACGGCCGGCCCGACCTCGTGCTCACCAACGGCTGGCTCGAGCAGCCCCCCAAGCCCTACGAACAGCCCTGGACCTTCCACCCCGAGTTCAACCTCGGCGGCGCGAGCTGCCCCGTGCTTGTCGTGGACGTGAACGGCGACGGCCTCGCCGACCTCATCGTCGGCCAGGCCCACGGCTACGGCCTCGACTGGTTCGAGCAGCGCCTCGAGGGCGGCAAGCGCTCCTGGATCAAGCACCCCATTGACCCCTTCAACAGCCAGTACCATGATTTGATCTGGGCCGACATTGACGGCGACGGCAAGCCCGAGCTGATCACCGGCAAACGCTACCGCGCCCACTGCGGCCACGATGCCGGCGAGTACGACCCCTACGGCATCTACTACTTCAAGTGGACGGGCGAGGCCTTCGTCAAGCAGGTGGTTGACTACGGCCCGCTTCGCCAGACCAAGGGCTGCGGCATCGCCTTCGAGGTCGTGGACATTGACAAGAGCGGCGACGGGCTCCTCGACATCGTCGCCCCCGGCAAGGACGGCCTCTTCCTCTTCCGCAACCGCGGCTTTGCCCAGAACATGGGCGACTGACGCACCGCTTGGGCCGGGGGAACCTTCTTCGCACGAAGGTTCCCCCGGCAACCCCCTCCAAGAACGCTCACGTTTCTGCTATAATCCCAGCAGTCTTTCTTCCGCCTCCCTTCGCGTGTTTCGCGGGGAACTCTTCATGGGCTTTGAAGGCCGTTGTCGCGTCACGGGCATTGGCAGCCTCGCCGTCACGAGTGTCGAGGAGGCGCTGGACTTCGTCTTCGAGTCCGCGCCCGACCTGCCCTGGCTGCCGCAACTCCCCCGCCTCTCGCCCAACGAGGGGATGAACGAGCAGATGTACGAGGGCCTGCCCGGCCTCGACCGCCGCGACGGCAAGTGGCTGATCGTCCAGAACGACGCCTTCTTCGAGGGCGTCGCCCAGCTCTTCGAGCGCTACGATGCCCCCGACGACGATGCGGGTCACATGTCGCCCCGCGTCTGCGCGTCGCTCGCTGGGTTCCTCCAGCGGGTCAAGGCCAGCGGCGTCGCCGAGGCCAAGGCACAGGTCTCGGGGCCGGTCACCGTCGGCATGAGCCTCCTCGACGAGGAGGGCACGCCCATCCTCTACAACGACGTGCTCCGCGACGTGCTGGTGAAGCACCTCGCGCTCAAGGTCCGCTGGCTCGCCCGCCAGATCGAGGCCGCTGGGGCTAGGCCCGTCATCTTCGTGGACGAGCCGTTCCTCACCTCCTTCGGCACGCCGTTCTTCGGCTGGACGCGGCCCGAGCAGCCCCGCGAGGTGCTCGAACAGGTCTACGCCGCGGCGCCCGTCAAGGGCACGCATTGCTGCGCGAACACCGACTGGACGATCTTCCTCCAGAGCAGCGTGGACATCGTGTCGTTCGACGCCTTCGAGTATGCCACGGCTTTCCTCACGTATCGGGAGGCGCTGGTGGAATTCATTCGGCGTGGGGGCAACATCGCCTGGGGCATCGTCCCGACCGACCCCGAGGCCCTGGCCGCCACCAGCGCGGACGAATTGGTCGGCCGCCTCCGCGAGCAGATCGCCAAACTCGCCTCCTGGGGCCTCGAGCCGCAGAGGGTCCTCCGCCAGAGCCTTCTCACCCCCTCCTGCGGCCTCGGCAGCCGCCCGCCCGAGACCGCGAGGCCGGCGTTTGAGATGTTGAGGGCGATTTCGGATGCACTTCGCCACGAGGGCCCCTGGTCCTCGGACTGAATCGCCCCCTTCGGGGGCTCTAGGGTGGGGTGGCGCCTGTTTGCCCAGGGTTCCCTTCGGTCACCCTGGGCTACGGCCCGGACGCCCCTGGCGGGGCTGCGGCCGGGACATTGGAGGGTCTGGGTTAGCCCACAACGTGGGCGACCGGGCCGTGGGCTCTAGGGTGGGGGGCGCCTGTTTGCCCAGGGTTCCCTTCGGTCACCCTGGGCTACGGCCCGGACGCCCCTGGCGGGGCTGCGGCCGGGACATTGGAGGGTCTGGGTTAGCCCACAACGTGGGCGACCGGGCCGTGGGCTCTAGGGTGGGGGGCGCCTGTTTGCCCAGGGTTCCCTTCGGTCACCCTG